>JAYURJ010000283.1:0-23746 GCA_043756275.1 Betaproteobacteria bacterium
GAAAATCGCGTCGCCCATCAATGCCGTCGTCAACGCGGACGCATCGACGAATTCAACCGCGCTTTTTCCCGCGTGCTCACCCATCGCCTCTTCGAGCACACTGCGCATTTCCGCGACAGGAATATGCAAATCCGGATTCTTGGTGAATTCGCTGGTGGTCGCAACATCGCTGTTGACCACGCCGCGCGTTTTACCGACTTGCATTTTGGCAATCGCCTCGTCCGACGTCGAGACGATCATGTCGCAACCCAGCACCGCATTGGCTTCACCGGCTGCGATGCGTACGGCGTGAATGTCTTCGGGTTTTTGTGCGATTCGCACATGCGTGTAGACGCTGCCACCCTTTTGTGCAAGCCCGGTCATATCAAGTACCGCGATACCCTTCCCTTCCAGGTGACCCGCCATGCCAAGCAGTGCGCCGATGGTGACGACGCCCGTGCCGCCTACGCCAGTCACAAGGATGCCGTAGGGTGCATCCAGCGAAGGCAGCGTTGGTTCAGGCAACGTCGCCAGAACTTCCGAGATAAGCGGCTTTTTCTTGCGCAGCTGGCCACCTTCGATGGTAACGAAACTCGGACAAAAACCCTTCACACAGGAGTAATCCTTGTTGCAGGAGCTTTGGTCGATCGCGCGCTTTCTGCCGAATTCGGTTTCCACCGGCGTGATGGAAACGCAATTTGATTTTTTGCCACAATCACCGCAACCCTCGCACACCAGTTCGTTGATCACGACGCGCTTGGCGGGATCGGGAAAGGTGCCGCGCTTGCGACGACGACGTTTTTCCGCAGCACATGTCTGATCGTAAATCATGATGGTCACGCCGGGAATGTCGCGCAGTTCGCGTTGTACGGCGTCTAGTTCGTCGCGATGTTGCACCGTTACGCCAGGGGCGAAGTTGGTGTCGGACGTGTATTTCTCCGGTTCATCGGTGACGACAATTATTTGACCAGCACCCTCGGATGCCACCTGATGCGTAATCATCGGCACCGTCAACGGCCCATCGACCGGCTGGCCACCGGTCATCGCGACCGCATCGTTGAACAGGATCTTGTAGGTGATGTTGACCTTGGCCGCAATTGCCGCACGTATCGCCAGCAAGCCGGAGTGGTAATACGTGCCATCGCCCAGATTGGCGAAGATGTGCTTCGTTTCCGTGAACGGCTGAATGCCAATCCACGGCACGCCCTCCCCGCCCATCTGCGTGAACGTCATCGTCTGTTCAGGACGAATCCAGGTTGCCATGTAGTGGCAGCCGATGCCGGCGAGCGCTTTGGAGCCGATGGGAACGACGGTGCTGGTGTTGTGCGGGCAGCCCGAGCAGAACGTCGGAATACGAGTAGCCTTGGCGCGCGGACGCTCCAGCGCGGCTTCCTTGTCCTCAATAAACTTGAGGCGTGCCTCGACAATTTTGGACGTATAAAACTTGGCAATGCGCCGTGCAATCACGCGCGCGATCATCGCCGGTGTTAATTCACCGGCAGAGGGCAGCAACCATGCAGCACGCGCCATTTCCCATTCGCCGTGCTCGTCGTATTTGCCGATGACACGCGGGCGCACGTCGTCGCGCCAGTTATAAAGCTGCTCTTTCATCTGGTATTCGATGAGCTGGCGCTTTTCTTCGACCACCAGAATTTCATCGAGACCCATCGCGAATTCGCGCACGGCTGTCGGCTCAAGCGGCCAGGGCATGCCGACTTTCATCAGGCGAATGCCAATCTCGGCGGCATGACGCTCGTCGATGCCAAGATCTTCCAGTGCCTGCAGCGTATCGAGATAGCTTTTTCCCGATGCAATGATGCCAAGGCGCGGCTTGTCACAATTGATGGTGACGCGGTTGAGTTTGTTCACCCGGCAATACGCAAGTGCGGCGTAAATCTTGTCGTGCTGCAAACGCAGTTCCTGCTCCAGCGGTGAATCCGGCCAGCGCAGCGACAGGCCTTTTTCCGGCATCGGAAAATCTTCTGGCAGCAGGATTTTTGGATTGCTCGGGTCGATCAGTACCGAGGCCGATGCATCGACAGTATCGGAGATGCATTTGAACGCAACATAGAGACCCGAATAGCGCGACATCGCAAAACCGTGCAGGCCCAGATCGAGAATTTCCTGCACACCGGTCGGGTACAGCACCGGGATCATCGCCGCATCAAAAATATGTTCTGATTGGTGCGGCAGTGTGGAAGATTTGCAGGCGTGATCATCAGCCGCGACCAACAGCACGCCGCCGTACTTCGATGAACCCGCAGCGTTGGCGTGCTTGAACACATCGCCCGAGCGATCTACGCCCGGACCTTTGCCGTACCATATGCCGAACACGCCGTCGTATTTTGCGCCTTCAAACAGTCCCACCTGCTGTGAGCCCCACACCGCAGTCGCGGCAAGCTCTTCATTTACGCCGGGCGTGAAGAAAATGTGATTTTCCGTCAAGAACTTCTTGGCTTTCCACAGCGCCTGATCGTAGCCACCCAACGGCGAGCCGCGATAGCCGGAAATAAAGCCGGCCGTATCGAGACCCGCCGCAAGGTCGCGTTGGCGCTGCATCATCGGCAAACGCACCAACGCCTGTGTGCCGTTCATGAAGGCGCGGCCTTGCGTCAGGGCGTATTTATCGTCAAGCGTGACAGTGGAGTAAGCGGAATAGGCGGAAGGCTGGACGGCATCGATTGATGCCTTGGTAGCAACTACGGCTGACATTACAACTCCTCAAATTTTGTTTGCGGATCTGACGCTGGCGACGCATTGGAGCATGCGCGCATTTTGCGCTGTGGGCCTACCGCTTCAGGAGATTTTGTCCCCTAAGCAAGGCGGGCGCAAGTATAGCCGCAATGCCGCACGATTGCAGTAAGAGGCGCTGATTTTCAACAGTAACGAGTTTTCAATAAAAGCAAAGTCGCCTATTCGCGCGGGCTGCAGCGCATTTATGCCGTACAAGGCTCGCCAGTGCTAGAGTTTTCGATTGATGTACCATTTCATTTTTTCAAGGCAAACAATGATGTGGAAGCTTACGCAAGTGCCGTCCCAGGCAGGCCGAATCGCCATCGTTACCGGTGCAAATGTCGGCCTGGGCTTTGAAACGGCGCTGGCACTCGCGGGTAAAAATTGCAAGGTCATTCTGGCTTGCAGAAATATCGCCAAAGCCGAAGTAGCCAAATCCAGCATATTGGCGCAACACCAGACTGCCATCATTGAGTGTATGCCGCTTGACTTGAGTAGCCTGAAATCGGTTCGCACATTCGCGACCGCCTTTGCCAAACGTTACAAAAAACTGGATCTGTTGATCAACAATGCCGGCATCATGATGCCGCCGTTTTCATTGAGCGAAGATGGCTTTGAGAGCCAGCTTGCGGCAAATTATCTTGGTCACTTCGCCTTGACTGGTTTATTGCTGCCGCTGATCGTTAACAGTCCGAATTCGCGCGTGGTGAGCCTGAGCAGCATCGCGCACAAATGGAGCGGTATTCACTTTGACGACATCAACTTCAAAACCTGCTACAGCGAACGCGAGGCATATGGCCAGAGCAAACTCGCCTGCCTCATGTTCGCCTATGAATTGCAGCGACGATTGAGCAAAGCTGGCAAGTCGATTCTTTCCGTGGCGGCGCACCCCGGAATTTCTCACACCAATCTGTTTCAGCATCTGCCGATGGCCGCGCGCATGTTTGCGCCGCTGGCCGGGCTGGTGTTGCAATCGGCAAAAGGCGGTGCCCAGCCGACGCTGTATGCAGCGCTGGGTGAAGACATTAACGGCGGCGATTTTTGCGGGCCGCGTGGCTTACGTGAGATGCGCGGTGCGCCTGTTAAAGTTAGTTCCAATAAACGCTCACTCGATGAAGCGTCCGCTGCAAAGTTGTGGTCGGTGTCGGAGGAAATGACCGGCGTGCGATTTTTAAGCGCGTGACGTAGTAATTACGCAGATCGCCTATTGGCGGGCTTTTCCGGACACTTTTGCCAAGAAAGGCTCGCCAGTGCTATAGATTCGATATTTTAATTGGCGAGCAAAATTGCGCGGACATGATTGGCAGCAAATCTACATGCAATGAAAAGGTCTCAAGGCCGCTTGCAGTAGACTAGAACTATGCTAACAATTTCCACCAACAGGCGTTCATTGCAGCCGTTGATTGTCTTCATGGCGCTCCTCTGCGCTTTGATGATGCCGATGCTTGCGCGTGCCGCTGACGTACCCGTTACGTTCAAGGAAGGTACCAGCGGCGACGCGGTCTGCACGCGCTGCCATGGCGCAAACGAAAAAAAACCGATCCTGTCGATTCATCGCACGCGTCACGGCGTGGCAGGGCAACCGGGGTGTCAGGCGTGTCATGGTTCCAGTCGTGGACATGTGCGGCATGCCGACGACGCTACGGCGCGGCCACCACCTGATTTTGTATTTGGCGGCGCAAACAAGTCATCCCCTGAAGTACAAAGCCGCACCTGCCTGAATTGTCACAACACCGGCAAACGCAGCCACTGGCAAGGCAGCGCGCACCCCGGCAGTGACGTGACGTGTTCGTCCTGCCATGCAGTCCATCAGCCGCAGGACAAGGCGCTGTCGAAGGACACACAGCGCGAGGTTTGTTTCGCCTGTCATCAGACGCAGCGTGCGCAAGTACATTACCTTTCCGCACATCCGATTGCTTCGGGCAAGATCGCGTGTTCTGATTGTCACAATTCGCATGGCTCCACCGGCCCGAAGTTACTCATTAAGAATACCGTCAACGAAACCTGTTACGGCTGCCACGCCGATAAGCGTGGCCCGTTTCTGTGGGAGCATCCGCCGTCCTCGGATGATTGTAGCAATTGCCACACATCACACGGATCGAACATCGCGCCGCTGCTAAAAGCGCGTCCGCCGTGGCTGTGTCAGGGTTGCCATGCGGGTAGCCAGCACACCACGCCAGCACTCAGCGGGCGCGGGTTGCCGTCGGCGGCAGGCGGCACTGCCGCTTCACAACAACTGCTGCTGCGTGCATGCGTCAATTGTCACTCCACCATTCACGGCAGCAATCATCCCTCTGGTCCACGATTGACGCGCTGACAAACGATATGACGCGTGCGAATCAGAAGCCAATCAATCTTATTTTTTCCGTCAGAGATGTTCTGATGAAGTCCTTCGACAGGCTCAGGACGAACGGCAATTTTTTGAATCCGTTCGTGGTGAGTTCAGCCTGTACTGAGCCCGTCGAAGCGTCGAACCACATTCGCTGTAGCCTCAATCACCGGCTTTACGGCAGGGTTAGGCACGCGCTGTTCGGCGCTCTGAGCTGCACGCTGTTTATGTCTACGGCAATTGCTGCGCCGGACTCAAACCCAACCGATAAAGATGCCGATGCCATCGCCGAATTGACGCGACCGCAAAGCAAGATCGAGATCGGCGCAGGTGGAATTAGCGAGGGTTCATTCGCAGCGGGCAATGTCATTGGCATCGGCCAGAAAGACAGCTTCCTGATCGGTAACTTCGATCTGCGCGGCAGCCAATACAGCTACGGCAACAACAATGATGACAAAACGCGCTGGCGTCTTACCGGCACCAATCTCGGCCTCGATTCACGCCGCTTGTCTGGTGAATACGGTCAGCAAGGCAAATACCGGATCACGTTTGGCTATGATGAAATCCCAAGTTTTATTTCCGATAGCTACCAAACGCCATTTCAGGGCGGCGGCTCCGCAAACCTCACGCTGCCCAGCGGATTTGTACGCGGTGCCGATACCCGCGCCATGAGCACGCTGGCGCAGAGCATGCAGCGGTTCGACATCGAGGTGAAGCGCCAGCAATCCGAAATCGGCCTCAGTTATTGGTTGACGCGTGAATGGGAACTACGCGCCAGCCTGCGCAATGACGACCGCGACGGCACGCGGATTCGCGGCGCTGAATTCGGCAGCAACGGCGGCAATCCGCGCGCCATGTTGCTGCCTGAGCCGATCAATTCCTCCACCCAATTGATCGATGCGAGTATCGGATTCAATGGCGATAGTCATCGTTTCACCATCTCGTACCACGGCTCATTGTTCAGAAATGACATCAACGCGCTGACCTTTCAAAACCCATACACCAGTGCGGCCTGGGTCGGTGGCACATCGGGACTTGCCGCCGGCTTCCCTCTGCCTAATGGGCAGATCGGCGTGGCACCGGACAATCAATTTCACCAACTGGCCGCGAGTGGATCTTACGATTTTTCTTCGACCACGCGCCTCACGCTCACTGGCTCGCGTGGGCGCATGACACAAAATGATGCCTTCCTGCCGTACACAATCAACCCCGGCCTCACCAGCACCGCATTGCCGCGCACGTCGCTCAATGGCCTCGTTGAAACCACTTTCCTGAATGCCCGTCTCGCGATGCGGCCAATGCGCAATTTTTCGGTCAGTGGCACGCTGCGTTATGAAGATCGTGATAACAAAACCCCACTGTCCGAATACATTTACATCGGTGGCGATATCCAGCGTCAGCCGCAGCCCGGCAGCGCCAGTGATCGCATCCGCACCAATCTGCCGCGCAGCCGCCAGCACACTCATACGACACTCGATGCGGATCTGCGCATCTCTTCCGCCACCACACTTAAAACCGGGTGGGATCACGATGTCGTCAAACGCACATTCGCTGAAGTCGAGCGCGCGACTGAAAACACCTACCGGATGGAACTTCGCCATGGCAGCATGGGCCCGTGGACTGCCTCGGCCAGCTATGCACTGCTGGTGCGGCGCGGCACGCAATATCTGTACAACCTCCCTTATCTGTCGAGCTATACATCGGCGGCATTTATCAGCAGTCTTGCTGCCGCCAACGGCTGCACGGTATTAATCGACTGCATTCGCAACGGGCCGCTGCAAAACAAATTTTATATGGCCGATCGGGATCGCGAACGCGCACGCATCATGATCGGCTTTATGCCGAACGCGGCGATTTCATTGCAGGCGCGTGTAGACGTGAATCGGGATAAGTATCCGCATTCCCCGTATGGCGTTACCAATGCAAATAGTTGGTCGGCGGGCGCAGACTTGGGCTATGTCTTCAGCGACAACATCAGCGCCACCCTTTTTGTCGCGGTCGAGGACCAGCGCTCGCGCGAACGCAGTCGGCAGATCCTGAGTGCCGACACATCAATAGCAAGCAATGCTGCCGCTGACTGGGAAAATCAGTTCATCGACAAATCCACCTCAGTTGGATTCGGCATGCGATACAAAGGCCTGTTGGGCAGCAAACTGGAACTCAATGCCGATGCCATTGCCGTGCGCGGACGCACACCCATTACGACCACGGCTGGCAGCGCCACGCAGGCTGCGCAGAATCCAGCCACAGCACTTCCAGATTTGATCGCCCGCTCCGAAAACATCAACCTTTCCGCGCGTTACGCGATGGATCGACGCAGCACGATACGCCTGAATTATTTTTATCGCCGCCTCAATAGCGCAGACTGGGCCTATGAGCAGGTGGACACGAGGACGCTGGCGAATGTGATTGGCAGCAAAGAAATTCCAGCGCATTTCTCTGTGCACGGAATCGGTGTGTCGTACCTGCGATCGTTTCGTTGATCAACTCGTCATCACTATTTCGGGCAAAGCTTGCCGTATGGTGTGATCAATCCAGCTACCGCTTTTGGTGCGGTTTGCCGAATCTTGTCGGCCTCGCTGCGACGCGATTGTGCCTCCTCTAACTTGCCGGTCTCAGCCAGTGCAAGACTATATTTCTCATAGGCGTCGGCAACCACCGATGGTGACAGCTTGCTGCGTGAGTCGCGCTCAATCATCGCAACCAATTGCGAAAAATACGCGACAGCCGTAGCAAATTTCTTCTGCGCAACACTAGCCGATCCCATTTCATAAAGCGCGCCAATGGAGGCGCTTCCAGAAACGTCGGCAATTTCTTTGGCAAGCAGCAAATATTTTTCGGCCTCGCGATATTGGCAGAGCACACCCATCGCCCGCCCGTATTCCAGATGCACGGTGCTCCGCAAAGCCCCTGTTTTTGGTAAATCCGGGTGATTGATCGCCTGCGCGATCTGCGAGGCGACCGACTCCCAATCACCGCGAATTTTTGCAGCGTTGGCACGTTGCAAATACTCGTCGAGTTCCAGATCGCCGGCCACTGCCGCCGTTGACATCAGGCATGCGATGAGCGCGCGACAAACATGTGCTGAGAGTTTTCTGGCAGACGTGAAACGCATACAACAAATTCTAACTACATTTTTGGTTGCGGATCTGACGCGGGCGACGCAAGCGCAGCCGCGAAGCCTCTTCTTCGCCCAACAAATTGCGACGGTCAAAAGTCATCGCTTGCCGTCTTTTTCGAAGACAGTATTCTTGCTGACGAGGCCGCTGCCCTTCAGAAAATACAACATCGATTCAGCCGAAAATCCGCGAATCGTCTTCTCGCCTGCAACGGTTAGCGGAATGCCGCCGCCACCGTAGTGTCGCTTGAATTCAGCCGCGCCTGCCGTGTCGCTATCGACATTCACCTCCCGGTAAGCGATGCTGTTGGCACTGAAAAATGCCTTGGCTGCACGACAGTGACCGCACCAGTCGGCCGAGAAAAGCACCAGTTCCGGTCGGGTGCCGGTCGCTGATGCGGACGGGGAAGCGTTGGCATAACTTTTTACGAC
Source organism: Betaproteobacteria bacterium (assembly GCA_043756275.1). Lineage (GTDB taxonomy): Bacteria > Pseudomonadota > Gammaproteobacteria > Burkholderiales > Usitatibacteraceae > UKL13-2. The sequence goes on from JAYURJ010000283.1 coordinate 8,592, forward strand.
GGGCGTACCACCGAAGGATGTCACTGCAATCTTTATATTGCTGGTCGTGGCTTCCGGCGGCGGCCGATCACCATAAACAACTTTGCCATCCTTATCGGTCCATTTATAGACCTGCGCGCTGACTTCACCGGCTGCAAATGCCGCAACGAGCAGCAGTGCGAACCTATAAGGGAATGCCAGCGAACCAGATTGTCGTCTGCGCGGCAAATCCTCGGCACTGATCAATTTTTGCATTCTTTATCCTATGATTTGTCATATCGACCCAACGGTGAGCAAACTCCAGATTCGGGGTTGGCAATTACTGGGAGCAGCAGATTTCTCACCCGATCAAGCCGGGTTCGACATGACATTAATTTTGTGTAGATCGTTTATTGGCGGGGTTTTCAGGGCACATTTTCCCGGCGAGGCTCACCGGTGCTGGAGTTTGTCGAATTAATAGCGCCACAATTCCCGCTACGTCCAATTCAATATCACCTTCCCCGACTGCCCGGATAGCATCGTCGCAAAACCTTTTTCGAAATCTTCAACGGCGAACTGATGCGTCAGAATTGGCGAGAGATCGAGTCCGCTTTGCAGCATCGCCACCATCTTGTACCAGGTCTCAAACATCTCACGCCCATAAACGCCTTTGATTTCGAGCCCTTTGAAAATCACCTCATTCCAGTCGATGACCGTATTCGACGGCGGTATGCCTAACAGCGCCACTTTACCGCCGTGGTTCATGCCCGCGAGCAAACTCTGGAATGCCGAGGGCACGCCGGACATTTCCATGCCGACATCGAATCCTTCAACCATGCCGAGCTCATTCATTACGTCCTGCAATGAAGTTTGGGCAACATTGACTGCGCGCGTCGCACCCATCTTCATCGCGAGGTCCAGGCGGTAATCGTTCACGTCCGTAATCACGATGTGCCGTGCACCGACGTGCCGCGCGATGGCAACGGCCATAATGCCAATCGGCCCGGCCCCGGTGATGAGCACATCCTCGCCGACCAGATTAAACGACAGTGCCGTGTGGGTGGCGTTGCCGTAGGGATCGAATATCGCGGCGAGATCGTCGCTAATGCTGTCGGGAATCTTGAACGCATTGAACGCCGGGATGACCAGAAATTCAGCGAACGCGCCCTCGCGATTGACACCAACACCCGTCGTATTGCGGCATAGATGGCGACGACCGGCGCGGCAATTGCGGCAGTGTCCACAGGTGATGTGGCCTTCTCCGGAAACGCGGTCACCGATTTCAAAACCACGCACCTCGGCCCCCATCTCAACGATATGGCCGACGTATTCATGGCCGACATGCATCGGCACGGGAATAGTTTTTTGCGCCCACTCATCCCATTTCCAGATGTGGATATCAGTGCCGCAGATGGCGGTTTTTTTTATCCGGATCATCACGTCGTTATGGCCGACTTCCGGTTTTTTTACCTCGGTCATGGTAAGACCGGGGGCACGTTGCAGTTTGGCGAGCGCTCTCATAAATGTCATTGCCTCAATTATTCTCAATTATTTTATCGCGCCAAGTTTGCGCCCCACTCTGGCAAACGCCGCCACGGCGCGTTCAATTTGTTCCGGCGTATGCGCAGCCGACATCTGCGTGCGAATGCGCGCACGACCTTTCGGCACGACGGGAAAGCTGAAACCGGTCACGTAAATGCCCTCCTCCAGCAGCCCTTCTGCCATCCGACTCGCCAACACCGCGTCACCGAGCATGACTGGAACAATCGGGTGCTGGCCTGGTATCAGATCAAAACCAAGCGCGCTCATCTCGCGACGAAAATGTGCGCCGTTCGCATTCACGCGCTGGCGCAATTGGGCACCCTCGGCCGAGTCCAGCAGTGCCAGCACGGCCAGCGACGCGGTGACGATTGCGGGTGCGAGCGAATTTGAAAACAGATACGGACGTGAACGTTGCCGCAGTAAATCCACCACCGCTTTGCGCGCGGAGGTGTAACCGCCGGAGGCACCACCAAGCGCCTTGCCCAGTGTGCCGGTATAAATATCGATGCGATCAGCGACACCACAAAATTGGGGTGTGCCGCGACCGTTCTCGCCGACGAAGCCAACTGCATGCGAATCGTCGACCATCACCAGCGCATTGTATTTATCGGCCAGCTCGCAAGTGCCTTTCAGGTTGGCGATGATGCCGTCCATTGAAAATACGCCATCCGTGGCGATCATTTTGTAGCGGGCACCTGCTGCGTCGGCCAACTGCAATTGCGCTTCCAGATCGGCCATGTCGTTATTGCGATAGCGAAAGCGCTTCGCTTTGCAGAGGCGCACACCATCGATGATGCTGGCGTGATTGAGTTCGTCGCTGATAACGGCGTCGTCTTCACTGAGCAACGTTTCAAACAACCCACCATTGGCATCGAAGCACGAGCCATACAAAATGGTATCTTCGGTACCAAGAAACGCGGAAATTGCCGCCTCCAGATCGCGATGGCTGGTCTGCGTGCCACAGATAAAGCGCACCGAGGCCATGCCGAATCCGTAGTCGTCGAGGCCGCGTTTGGCGGCGGCGATCAGGCGTGCATCGTCGGCGAGACCGAGATAATTGTTGGCGCAAAAATTGATGACGATAGCGCCCGATTCAAGCTGCAGGGATGCCCGTTGCGGTGTCGCAATCAGGCGTTCGCGCTTGAAAAAACCGTCAGCGCGGATCTGGTCCAGCGTCGCAGCAATATTGGTGTAAAAAGCGTCGCGCATTGTGGTCTTTGGTGGTTGTTGCAACCGTGGCAGGAGAGTAGCGGATTTTTGCACAATATTGTCCGGTCGGCGCGGCGATGTTTGCGCCGCACACTGCTCAACAAAATGGTTACCCGGCGCGATGACAGATAAAATGCGGGGGTATGGTCTTCACACAAGGCTCTACACCAGCCTCCACACAAACCCCGAGTCTTCATGCGAATTTCCCTGCTGCTAATGCTGCTCTGCCTGCTCAATGCCTGCACGATTCTCGACCCGCACAATATTGTCGGCAGAGTCCGTGCACGAGGCGCAGATTCAAATGTAATTGTGCCGGAGGTCAACTCGACGGCTTGGAAGCGCGATACTTTCGAGATCGTCTGGAACACCATCAACGAAAAATACTACGACGCGAAACTGAACGGCGTGAATTGGCAGGCAGTGCGGGCGACCTATGAGCCGCAAGTGCTCAATGCGACCAGCGACGACCGCTACTGGGAATTGCTCGACAGGATGACCGGCGAACTAAAGGATTCGCACACGCGCGTGCATAGCCCCAAGCAGGTCGAACAACAGCGCAATCAGGAAGTGCATTCGCTTGGCCTTGGATTTCTTGAGATGAATGGCATGCTCGTGGTGACGAGTGCGCACGCTGAATCCGATCCATGGTGGGCAGGAGTGCGTGCAGGGATGACCATCAAAACAATCGATGGCGAGCCTGCGCTGGCGTTGTATGAACGATTGATGAAAGAGGTACGCGATTCGTCAACGCCGTGGGCGCGCACGCGGGGCGCATTGCGCAAAATCGTGGCGGGCGATCCGGACACCCCCATCAGCATGACGTTCGTGCGCCTGGATGGCAGTGAAATCAGCGCCACCATGAAGCGTCGCAAATTTCGCACGCCGCCGGAGTTCACGCAGCGCGTGTTGCCGTCGGGTTTCGGCTATGTGCGTTTCTCGAATTTTCTTGGCAGCCTTGAGGGCGGCATTTCGCAGGCGATCACCAGCATGAAAGACGGGCCTGGCATGATTATCGATTTGCGCAATAACGGCGGCGGCTCGCTTGGCATGGCTAATTCCCTTGCGACCAAATTCTTAAGCTCACCGCAAAAAGGACCGCGAATCCTCACCCGTACCGGCAAACCAGTCACGCTGGCGTTCATACCGACGATGAAAATGGAGACTGAATTGGCAGGCAATAAACAATTTGCCTATACCAAACCGCTGGTCATCCTCACCAATGAAAACAGTGCATCCGCATCAGAAATTCTCGCAAGCACGCTGCAAGATCTCGGCCGTGCCACCATCATCGGTCAACGCACCTGCGGGTGTTTGTTAGGTTATCTCGGTTATGCCGACTTACCGGGTGGCGGACAACTTGCCTACAGCGAACTTGGCTTTGTGACCCCAAAAGGCCGACGCATTGAGGGTGAAGGCGTGAGGCCGGATGTGGAAATCAACCCCGCACGTGAAGATATTTCCCTTAATCGGGATCGCATTCTGGAAGCGGCAGAAAAATTCCTGCGGGAAATAACCAGCGCACAACCTAAATTGAAAGCGGCGGACAAAATCTAATGAAGATACTCATCCTCGGCGCTGGTGGAACGGGCGGCTATTTCGGTGGACGGCTGTTTGAGGCCGGTGCTGACGTGACATTTCTGGTGCGTGAAAAACGCGCACAACAAATTGCGCAGCGCGGCTTGCGAATCGAAAGCCCGCAAGGCAATGTCACGTTGGATGTAAAGACGGTGCTTAGCGACAACGTAACAGCTGAATACGACGTCGTCATCCTGTCCTGCAAAGCCTATGATTTGGCATCGAGTATTGAGGCCATTCGTCCGGCAATGAATGCAGCAACTTGCGTTGTTCCCTTGCTCAATGGCATCTCCCACATCAGTACGCTCGATGCTGCATTCGGCAAGGCGCGCGTGATGGGCGGCAGTTGCCAGATCGCGGCCACGCTCACCAAGGATGGCGTGGTGAAGTCAATGTTTGACGCGCACGCCATCCTCTGGGGTGCGCGCGAACCTTCACAGCAAGTGCAGGCCGACGCGCTTGGGCTTGCGTTCGCAAAAACCATCGTCGACTGGAAGGTCTCGGAAAACATCATGCAGGACATGTGGGAGAAGGTCGCCTTTCTGTCCACGCTTGCCGGAATGACATGTCTGATGCGCGCATCGGTCGGAGACATCCTCGCCACCGCCGATGGCCGCACGCTGATGAAGCGCTATCTGGATTCCTGCGTCGCCGTCGCCGTCAATAGTGGCTACCCGCCGCGTGCAGCAATACTGGAGCGCTATGAAAAAGTGATGGACACGACGGGCTCGCCACTCACGGCATCGATGATGCGCGATCTTGAAGGCGGCGGTCCGGTCGAAGCAGATCATATTGTTGGCTTCATGCTAGGAAAGGCGCGCGAATTCGGGATTGACGACACGATGCTCTCGGTCGCATATGCGCACTTAAAGGCTTACGAGAATCGGCGGGCAGGCAATCGGCTTAGCCAGCAAAACATCAAACACTAGCATTGGAGGGGCTATTGGCGTACTTTATGCCCGCGAACCCCGCCAATGCTAGAGTTTGATAAATTATTAGCGTAATGCCCCATCTGCCAGCGTCAACGTACGCTGCATCTTTGCGGCCAGCATTGGATCGTGTGTCACCATCACCAGTGCGGTTCTATATTTAGCGTTGAGCTCAAGTATCAGCGCGAACACATGGTCTGCCGTGGCGCGATCCAGATTGCCGGTCGGCTCATCGGCCAGCACACAGGCGGGATGCGTAACAAGCGCGCGCGCGACCGCAACACGCTGACGCTCGCCACCGGAAAGTTCGCCCGGTTTGTGGGTGAGGCGATGCGACAGACCTGCTTCGCCAAGAATAATGGCGGCACGCTCTTTCGCGTTGGCGGTGGTTTCGCCGCGAATGGCCAGCGGGATAGCAACGTTTTCCAACGCGGTGAATTCCGGCAGCAGATGATGGAATTGATACACAAAACCCAGCGCAGAATTACGCAATTTCCCCTGCTCAAGCGGCGATAATTTGTCGATGCGCTGGCCGAGAACATCAACCTCACCGCTCGTTGGCGCATCCAATCCGCCCAGAATATGCAGCAGCGTGCTTTTGCCCGAACCTGATGCGCCAACGATGGCAATGGTCTCGCCTTCGTTAACGCGTAAATCCACATTTTTCAGCACATCCACGGGCGCGCTGCCCTGACGAAATGTCTTTGTCACGCTGCGGCAGGCAATGACCAGCTTACTCATAACGCAGCGCTTCCGCCGGGTTTACGCGGGACGCCTGCCAACTCGGATAAAGTGTGGCCAGCAAGGACAGCAAGAGCGCAATAACGGCTGTCGTCCAGACATCGTTCCATTTGAGATCGCTTGGTAGTTCAGAAAGGAAATACACTTCCGGGCTCAACACCTTGAAGCCTGCCATGCTCTCGATAAACGGCACTACAACATCGATATTGAGCGCCAACAATATTCCCGCCACCACGCCGATCAAGGTGCCGATCACGCCAATGACCGCGCCCTGAACAACGAAAATTTTCATGATCATGCCGGGGGAAGCACCGAGCGTGCGAAGAATGGCGATATCCGGATGTTTGTCCGTCACCACCATCACCAATGTCGAGACCAGATTGAAGGCGGCCACTGCAATGATGAGTGCCAGAATCACGAACATCATGCGCTTCTCAATTTCGACGGCGCGAAAGTAGGTCGCGTTTTGGGTGGTCCAGTCGGTCACGTAGCCATCGATCCGCAGCGTGTTTCCAAGCTCACGCGAAACACTGCGCGCCTTGTCGGTATCGTTGAGCTTGACCCGCACCCCGCTCACATTTTCGCCCAGTCTGAACAACACTTGCGCGTCTTTCATGTGGATTAGCACCAGCGTGGAATCGTATTCGTAATGCCCTGAACTGAAGATGCCCGATACCGTAAAGCTACGGGTACGCGGCACCATGCCAATTGGCGTGGAACTAAATTGCGGCGTGATCAACAACACCTTGGTGCCGATCGCGGTCGCGCCAAGCGCTTTGGCCAATTCTGCGCCAAGGACAATGTTGTATTCGCCTTCACGCAGTGACGTAATTTGCCCCACGCGCATATCGCGCCCAAGGTCTGCGACCGCGTTTTCATCCGACGGGATAATGCCGCGCACCATCGCGCCGCGAACGCTGGACGTGTACGCGAGCAAGCCTTGCCCATTCACAAATGGTGCAGTGCCGATCACACCGGGAATTTTCATCGCGACTTCACGCGCGGTTTGCCATTGATCAAGGCCGCGTTCACCACCCATGATCTGGACATGCGCTGACACCCCCAAAATGCGCGCCCGGACCTCTTTTTGAAAGCCATTCATCACTGACATCACCGTGATCAGCGCGGCAATGCCAAGCGCAATCCCCAGCATGGACGCAAGCGAAATGAAAGAGATGAAGTGGTTTTGGCGTTTTGCGCGGGTGTAGCGCAGGCCGATGAAGAGTGAGAGGGGTTGCAAGATGTGGTGAGCCAAGGGATTGCAGTGGCCCGATGATAAACTACTTTCATTGTCTGTCCCCGCTATGAAATTCGACGTATTTCTCCCCTCCCTGCTCGTTTCGCCAGCCTGGTTTGCCGATGCTGCCGCCCCCCGCCTGCCTGCAATCGAGACATTGCTGGCACGCGGCGTGTCACGCATTGGCGGCGAGTGGCCAGACGTTCTGCTTCCAGCATTCGGCATCGCAGACGCGGCGCACTCGCAACCAATAGCGGCATTGACGGCGCACGGCGATGACATCGACGTCGGCATTCACGGATGGATGTTCGCTGAACCTGCGCATTTTCAGGCCGACAGGGATACGATCAATTTGTTTTCCTCATCAAGTCTGGACATCACAACAAGCGAGACGACGCAATTGATTGCTGCGCTCAACGCAAATTTCTCTGATCGCGGGTTAACTTTTTCCGCTGGACCGTCAGGCCATTGGTACGTCTGTTGCGCTGAGGAAGAATTACCGCAAACAACATCCATTCGTGCGGCCCAACGCGGCGCGGTGTTTGAGAAACTGCCGCAATCGCGCGGCAAGCTTTCCTGGAAATCGATTCAAAACGAAGCACAAATGTTGTTCCACTCACACCCGGTGAATGGCACCCGCGAGACTGCGGGAAAATTGACCATCAACGGCCTGTGGTTTTGGGGGGAAGGTGCTTTGCCGATCATAAGCGCAGACTGGAAACCAAGTATCGGCGCGGTGTTTGGCGATACACCGCTTGCCAGAGGCATTGCCAAATTAAGCAATGTGCAATTTGCGCTGCTTGCACAGGTGGCCACCGACAAAGCTGTCTCATTCGCTGCTCATAACGCGTTGTTAATCGACACGCTGGTAGGCTGCCACGAACAAGGCGACATCAATGGCTGGCGGGAAGCTGCGTTACAACTGGATTCGCAAATCTTTGCCCCTTTACTGGCCTCACTGCGAACCGGTGCCGTAGACGAAATCATCCTCACGCTGCCGCAGGATCGCGACTCGTTGATCGTCACTACCAACATGCAATCGATGCACGGCATTTCCAGTTGGTGGAAAAATATGATGCAAAAACCCCGCCCGTTTCTGGCGTCGGCGAATGCCTGAAATCGTCACCCGCGAGCGCGACCCTGCCGCGTTCAATGCGTTGATCAAAGCCAATGTCGACCCACGTATGGCGCGCGTGTATGCAGCACGAGGTGTTTTGAGCCCATCTGATTTGAATCACGGCTTGCCTGCCCTGCTGGCTCCAACCGACCTCGCATTCATTCAAGATGCCGCCAAGCTGCTCGCCGATGCCATCCAAGCCGGTAAACGCTTGCTGATCGTTGCTGACTACGACGCCGACGGCGCGACGGCGTGTGCGGTGGGCATGCGTGCGCTGGGTTTGATGGGTGCCAAGGTTGATTTCATCGTGCCCAATCGATTTGAATTTGGCTATGGTTTGACGCCAGAAATCGTCGCCCTCGCGGCCGAACGAAATCCCGACATCATTATTACCGTCGACAACGGCATCGCCAGCGTTGACGGTGTGGCCGAGGCCAATCGGCGCGGCATTCAGGTGCTCGTCACTGATCATCATCTGCCAGGAAACTCGCTGCCGGATGCAGCGGTGATTGTGAATCCGAATCAGGCTGGCGACACATTCGCGAGCAAAAATCTCGCTGGTGTTGGGGTCATTTTTTACACGATGTCCGCACTCCGCGCCGAGCTTCGAGCGCGACATTATTTTCAGGGAAAGATTGAGCCAAATCTTGCTGAGCTGCTCGATCTGGTTGCGCTCGGCACCGTGGTCGATGTGGTACGGCTGGACCACAATAATCGGGTATTGGTCGAGCAAGGCCTGGCAAGAATCCGCATTGGCCGTATGTCGCCGGGGATTCGTGCCCTCATGCAAGTTGCCGGACGCGACACAAACCGTGCATCCACTTACGATCTCGGCTTTGTTGTCGGGCCCCGCTTGAATGCGGCCGGACGCCTTGATGACATGTCTCTCGGCATTGCCTGCCTGCTCGCGGAAAATGAACGTACCGCAACCGAGTTGGCCACAAAACTCGATGTACTCAATCGTGAACGACGCTCAATCGAATCCGATATGCGGGATGTTGCATTAGCCTCGCTTGAAGACGTCAATGTCGGTGCACGATATGCATTATCATTGTTCGATACAAGCTGGCATCAGGGCGTGGTCGGTATTCTCGCTTCACGCATCCGCGAAAAATATCATCGTCCCGTGATCGCATTCGCACAGGACGGACAAGGCAATCTGAAAGGCTCGGGCCGCTCCATCACCGGCTTTCACATGCGCGATGCGCTCGACCTGGTCACCAAACGTCATCCCACGCTCATCAGTAAGTTTGGCGGTCATGCGATGGCGGCGGGCCTCACCATTCCCGAATCCGGCATGGCCGATTTTGCGAGTGCGTTTGAGGCGGTCGCACGCGAACTACTGACACCCGCCGATTTGGCCGAACGCATTGAAACCGACGGCACACTTGACGCCGATGAATTGACGTTTGATTTTGTGCAATCCATCGGCGCACAAGTGTGGGGACAGGGCTTTAGCGCGCCCTCGTTTACCGGCCACTTTCGGGTGCTGGAGCAGCGCGTGGTCGGGCAAAAACATTTAAAGCTGAAATTATCCTTAGGCTCATCCACATTTGAAGCGATGCGTTTTGGCTCCGCAGACGCCCTGAACACCAGCATTGACGCGGTGTTTCGACCATCGATCAATGAGTTTCGTGGGAATGCGACATTGCAGTTGGTGTTGGATTACGTGGGTTAGAGGGCGCATCCGTGTGGATTTCTGTCATTTCGAACCCGGCTTTATCGGGTGAGAAATCTGCTTTTTCGATGTGAACCTAAAACAGATTTCTCGCTCCGCTCGAAATGACAGCATCTCGACCTATGCGTTACGCCTAGGGGTTGAGCACGTAGGTTGAGCTAGATTTACCAGCCCACAATCAAACTACGGATCAATTTGCTTTGAACGACATGATTGGCATTGTTGGGCTGATGAATCTAGCCCAACCTACGGGCTTTTTTGCTATTCGATTTTTCACGGCCATGATCGGCAATCGGCGGGCAACTGGGAAGGACGTATGTCTTCTGCGCTGCATTTCCAGGTGATGCCACTCGCTTCCGCCGTAGGTGTCAGGTACACCGATCCTTGCTTGGTGCCGGCACTCAGTGTAATTGCGATGCGACCGCCTCGGTAGACCACGTCTCCACTAGCACTCGCGTTGGCTAGATCAAGCTCAGATTGATCGGTTGGTAGCTTGCCAGTCCTAACGTATGCTGCCTCAACAGCAGCGCGCAGCGGCGCGGCCTGACTCCGTCCTGATGCTACTTTCGCTCGTGTCGTGTAGTCCTGATAGGCGGGAATAGCGATGGCGGCGAGCATACCGATAATTGCCACGCCCGGGATGATGGCCGCAACTACGCCAACCATGGTCGAAGAAATTCCTTTGCCGGGCTCGTGCCGCACGACTGAGGATACCGCCAGATCATGCAGACCTTGCTTCTTGGCAGTGAAGGCCGCCGGTAGAAAAAAGATAAGCCATGTAATCACTGACAGAATATTGCCCAGCACCTTGAGCAGTTGTCGGCCAAATGCTGCACCAATACTTAGGCGATTTCCAGACTCATTTTCTACAATGAGGCCGCATGCCCGCTTTCCCCAGGTCGCGCGTTTCTCGGAACTCTCGAAATAGGTTCCATAGGCAACGAACAAAATGATTGCGCCGATGCCGAACGTGACCGCACTAATAAATGCGAGCGGAATAATCAAGATCAGATTGTCAATTACCGTCGCCGCGACCCTACGCCAGAAACTTGAATATGGCCATTCGCTGTTTGACGCTTGCCCGTCTACATTAATTGTCGCCATTTTTGCTCCCTGATTTTTGCTGGTGTCGGGTTTTGCTTGTGATTTTGATGTTATCGCACAATTTAGAGTGCACAGTATGTTGCGCTAGATTTACCAGCCCAACATCAAACGACGGATCAATTTGAATAGATCGACATGATCGGCATTGCGCGCAATGAAGCAAGCCAGACCTACGGGCTGTGCACGTTGGTTGCGTGGCTAAGCACCAGCCTCGTCGCGTATAATTCAAATTGAATTTACACACTTGCCGGCAAGCTTGATTGCTCGCTGTCGACACCAGAATAAACCCTTCCCTCACCCCAACCCTCTGCTCCGCTTTAAGTGTGCCCTTGTCCCAAAGGAGCGAGCGTTAAATCAAAAGCAAATGAACATGGAAGCAGATCAGCTAAACGCAATTGGAAACCTCATCTCCGACTTGACCTCCCGCACGGTCGAGTTGCGGAGGTATCTTTGACTTTGATGCAAAGGTAGAACGGCTCGAAGAGGTCAACCGGTTGGCTGAAGACCCTGTAGTCTGGGGCGATAGCAAACGCACACAGGAGCTGGGCCGGGAAAAGAAATTGCTCGATGAGGTTGTCACTAATCTGACAGCTCTTGGCAGTGGCCTCAGTGATGCGCGTGAACTGTTCGCGCTGGCCAAAGCGGAAGCCGATGAAGATACGCTGCTCGCTGTCAGCAGCGATGCCAAAACGCTGGAAAAACTGGTGGTGGATATGGAGTTCCGCCGCATGTTTTCCAATGTGATGGACCCGAACAACTGCTTCGTCGACATTCAATCGGGTGCAGGCGGGACTGAAGCGCAGGATTGGGCAAATATGTTGATGCGTCAATATTTGCGCTACTGCGAACGCAAGGGCTTCAAGACAGAATTGCTTGAGGAGTCCGCCGGTGATGTTGCCGGCATCAAATCGTGCTCCATTAAAGTCATCGGCCCGTATGCTTACGGCTTCCTGCGTACAGAGACCGGCGTGCACAGATTGGTGCGCAAAAGTCCGTTTGATTCTTCCGGCGGCCGCCACACATCATTCGCGAGCTTGTTCGTGTATCCGGAAGTCGATGATTCGATCGACATCGAAATCAATCCTGCGGATTTGCGCATCGATACTTTTCGCGCGTCCGGCGCGGGCGGGCAGCACATCAACAAAACCGATTCTGCGATTCGCATTACACACGCCCCCTCCGGCGTGGTGGTGCAGTGCCAAAATGATCGTTCACAGCATCGCAACCGCGCAGAGGCAATGTTGATGCTGAAAGCGAAGCTGTACGAATTGGAAATCAGGAAGCGTCAGGCTGATCAACAAAAGCTGGAAGATTCCAAGACTGATATCGGCTGGGGGCATCAGATTCGTTCGTACGTGCTGGATAATTCGCGGATCAAGGATTTGCGTACGAATGTTGAGGTCGGCAATACCAAATCCGTGCTCGATGGGGATTTGGATGTATTTATCGAAGCCAGTTTGAAACTGGGCGTGTAGTGTTACCAAATCAAAACGAGTCGAATCATCATGTCTGAACAAAACCAAGCACCGCCTGCACCAGACGAAAACTATGTAATGGCCGAGCGTCGCGCGAAGCTAAAGGCGTTGCGCGAACTCAGCCCAAACGGCATTGCTTTTCCGAATGATTTCCGACCCGAGCACGTCGCCGCCGATCTGCACGCCGCGCATGGATTGAAAACTAAAGAAGAGCTCGAAGCTGCCACGCCGATCAATGTTGTCGTTGCTGGCCGCATCATGCTGAAGCGCGTGATGGGCAAGGCAAGTTTTGCGACGATTCAGGATGCGTCTGGTCGCATCCAGCTTTATGTCACTGTTGATGCGGTTGGCGCAGAAGCGATGGAGGCGTTCAAGCATTACGACCTCGGCGACATTGTCGGCGCGACAGGAACGTTGTTTAAAACTAAAACAGGCGAATTATCGGTGCACGTTAAGTCGGTCCGGCTAATCACCAAATCGATCCGTCCGCTGCCTGAAAAATTTCACGGCCTTACCGACACCGAGCAACGCTATCGCATGCGCTATGTCGATTTGATCGTCAATCCGGAAGTGCGCAATACCTTTGTCGTGCGCTCAAAAATCGTACAGACGATGCGCGAATTTATGGTCAGCCACGGTTATCTCGAAGTCGAGACGCCGATGATGCATCCCATTCCTGGCGGTGCTGCTGCGCGCCCGTTCAAGACGCATCACAACGCGCTCGACATGGAGCTTTACTTGCGCATCGCACCAGAGCTCTATTTGAAGCGTCTGGTGGTCGGCGGTTTTGAGCGGGTGTTCGAGATCAATCGGAATTTCAGGAATGAGGGAATCTCGGTGCGCCACAATCCGGAATTCACGATGATGGAGTTTTACATCGCTTGGCGGGATTACGAGCATCTGATGCAATTCACCGAAGACATGTTTCGCGACATCGCGACCAAAGTGCTCGGCAAAACGCTCGTTGAGTATCAAGGCATGCAAATCGATTTCGGCAAACCGTTTGATCGGCTAAGCATGGTTGAGGCGGTAAAAAAATACGCGCCTGATTTAGCAGGCATCGATTTTAACGATGCCGCGACCCTGCTCAGACACATCCGCGCCAATGGCGAAAACGCGAAGCCAAACGACACCATCGGCACCTTGCAGTTGAAGCTGTTTGAGGCGGTCGCGGAGTCAAAATTAATCCAGCCAACCTTTCTCGTTTCGTATCCAGCTGAGACCTCGCCACTATCGCGCCGCAACGATAAAAATCCTGCTGTCTGTGATCGCTTTGAGCTTTTCATTGCCGGACGTGAAATCGCCAATGGTTTCTCGGAGTTGAACGATCCCGAAGACCAGGCAGAGCGATTCATGGAGCAGGTGCGCCAAAAAGACGCTGGTGACATTGAAGCGATGCACTTTGACGCCGACTATGTACGCGCGCTTGAATACGGCCTGCCGCCGACGGCTGGCGAAGGCATTGGCATCGACCGGCTCGTGATGTTGCTAACCGATAGCGCCTCGATTCGGGATGTGATTTTGTTCCCGCAGATGCGTCAAAGTGACATCGACACATAACCACGTTTTATTGCCTAAAATCCAGGCCGATGACCTGTAAACGCGTCAGCTACGTTCCGCGTTATGATACTTGCGTGACTTTGTTTACCGAAAGGGAATTACCATGAAATTTTCGAAACTCATATTGTCCAGTTCAGTATTTGCACTCGCCCTTGTTGCCAATAGCGCTTCTGCAAAATGCGATAACTGCGGCACCATCACCGATATGAAAACGGTTCAGATCAAAGGCGAAGGCACCGGATTGGGTGCAGTCACCGGCGGCGTGCTTGGCGGCGTGTTGGGCCATCAGGTCGGCGGCGGTCGCGGTAAAGATGTGGCGACAGTTGCGGGCGCTGCAGGTGGTGCGTACGCAGGCCATCAGGTCGAAAAAAACGCGAAATCCAAAACCCAGTATCAGGTGATTGTGAAACTTGAAACCGGCGAGTCGCGGACCTTTACTTACAATTCCGGTACGGCTTATAAAATTGGCGACAAAATCAAGATTGTTGATAACAAGCTGACACGGCAATAAACGCTCTTGCTTCCGCACAGCGCAATAAAAAGCCCGCGTGATGCGGGCTTTTTATTGCGCTGCCTGAACTACTCGGCCTACCCGGCAACACAGCAACCGAACCACAAACCGCCATTACGGCGTGATCACGATCTTGCCAACGACTTTGCGCGCAGCCATATCGAGTAATGCCTGCGGCGCTTCTGCGAGCGAATAGGATTTGGATATCAGCGGTTTGATTTTTCCCTCTCTCATCCAGCCCATCATCTCGGCCATGCCTTTCATGTTTTGTGCCGGTTCGCGTTTGGCGAATTCGCCCCAGAACACCCCCACCAGCGAGGCACCTTTGAGCAACGCCAGATTAAGCGGCAGCGACGGAATTCCCCCGTCCGCAAAACCGATCACAAGATAGCGGCCTCGCCAGCCGATGGAACGAAATGCAGGCTCGGCAAATTTGCCCCCGACCGGATCGAAAATTACATCCGGTCCTTTGCCTCCAGTTTCACGTTTGATGGCCTCGCGTAAATCTTCACGCGAATA
>JAYURJ010000284.1:0-2678 GCA_043756275.1 Betaproteobacteria bacterium
GGTGAGTAACATGCGCACCAATTTCAAATCCGGCGCATAGGTAACTTTCAAATTGGCGCTATCGCCCATGACCAGCTTCGGCTGGTGTCCGAGCGACTCGATCGCCTGCGCCTCGTCGGTTGCTTCAGGACAGCGCGCCAAAGCCTTGCTGAGCAGTTGCAGGCGAAACATCTGCGGCGTTTGTGCGCACCAGAGGCGTTCACGCGAGATGGTTTTTTCCACGCGCAGATTACCGTCATCAAATTTAATCGTGTCGTTGAGAGGTAATGCGAGCAAGCCGCCAACGGGATCATTTATCAGTTCGTCAATGAACTGCTCAATCAGTTCGGGCCGTATGCATGGGCGCGCTGCGTCGTGGACCATAACCCAGTCGTCGGCGTTCGTTTGCAAACGCGCGCTAATCGATTTAAGCCCATTCGCGATTGTCTCGCCGCGTGAATTTCCGCCCACTGCAGCCGTCGATACCTTGGCACCCAGCAGCGCCCAATCTGCCGGGTAGTTTCGCCAGTGATTATCGTCTGGCGACAGCACCACCGTGATGTCGTCGATACGTGCTATTTTTGATAACGCAAGCAGCGTGTGAAAGATCAGCGGGCGCCCCGCAATATCGAGATACTGTTTAGGCAATGCATCGCCGAAACGGGTGCCGGTACCGGCGGCTGGCACCAGCGCTATTATTTTTGGTTTCATTGGGTTGGCGGTGGCCGCATGCACTGATTCATATAGATTTGATTATCGCACTGAGACGCAAACATCACGTAAACTCAATCCAGGATTTTCGCGGCCTATCCATCAACAAAACATGAAACGCCGATTCATACTGCGTTCCACACTGGTCGCGTTTTCCGTCGCGGCCGTCGCTATTTTCGCAACAGTCGGCGTGCGCCAGACGAATTACGCCCCGCAATGGCTTAACTTGCCGCTAGAGGCACCGCGCGCGTCTGGTGAACTCGTGATTCTCACACTGCGTGGCCCCACCACGACGCAGGATATCCCACTGGCTGGAAAGCGTAAGGACGAAACCCAGACCGGCTTTGAACATGACCTCGCCACCCTGTTCGCGAAAGAACTCGGAGTGGTGCCGAAATTTGTGGTGATGCCGAGCCATCAGAAGTTGCTCGCCGCGTTGCAAGAGGGCCGTGGACATCTAGCGGCTGCGGCATTGGTACCTACGGTCGATTTGCGCGCCAGGTTCACCTTTACACAGAGCTATAAACTTGTGCAGCAACAATTGATCTATGCGGCGGCAAATCCCAAGCCAAAGTCGTTACGCGATGCAACGGGCAAGCGCATCGCGGTCATTGCTGAATCTCCAGCCCACGATTTGCTGCGTGAAATGACAGGCGAATTTCCGGCGATTGTGATCGATGCCATTGCCGAGGAATCCCATCCTGACGATCTTCTGAAGCGCATCGAAAAAAACCTGAGTGACTTTGCGATCATCGATAGCAGCGCATTTGCCGTGAGCAAACGACTGCATCCGGATGTTGCGGTCGCTTTCAACATCGGTCGCGAAAACAAAGTGGCCTGGGCATTTTCGCCAATCGCCGACGCCGACTTGCAGCAGAGTGCAATGCAATTTTTCGATAAAGTCCGCAGCAACGGCACGCTAAGCCGATTGCTCGACCGTTATTACGGCCACGTTAACCGCATTAAGGCGGTCGATTCCGAGGCCATTCTGGAAAAAATTCAAACCGTTTTGCCAAAATTCCGACCGCTCTTCCATGAAGCCCAACTTCTTACCGGCGTCGACTGGCGCCTCCTCGCCGCGATCGGCTATCAGGAATCGCATTGGAACCCGTTGGCGACATCACCCACCGGCGTCCGAGGACTGATGATGCTCACCGAGGACACCGCCGACCGAATGAAAGTGAAGAATCGACTCGATGCGCGCGAGTCCATCATCGGTGGCGCCAAATACATCGTCTTGTTGCGCGATACCATACCGCCCCGCATTGTCGAGCCTGATCGCACCTGGTTGGCACTGGCTGCTTATAACCAGGGTTACGGCCATCTTGAGGATGCACGGATACTCACGCAACGCTTCAAGCTCAATGCTGATTCCTGGCTTGACGTGCGCAAGGCTTACCTCAAGCTGCGCGAACCTGAGCACTATGAACAGCTCAAACATGGCTACGCGCGCGGCGACGAAGCGGTGCAGTTTGTCGAAAACATCCGCAACTACACCGACATCCTCACACGGCTGGAGAAACCGCTGGACCTGGACATTCGTTACGACCTGCAGCTCGACGACACCACGCTCAGTATCGGCGGACCGCAGAAAACTCAGCCGTCTTCGAACGTCCCGACGTCGAGGTGACTGGTGTCACCCCAGATATCGATCTTCCAGCCATTTGGCCCAACAGAAATCCGGTTATAGCCGACGTTGGGGATCGCTATCGCTTGCGCACCGATGGGCAGGCGATTTATCCAACGGTAGACCACGCCCAGTACGCCGCCGTGGGTAACCACTAATAAGCACTTCCCAGCATGTGCGCTTGCCAGACGCTCGAAAGACGCCTGCACACGCTGATGAAAGATCGCGCGGCTTTCGCCTTCAGGCAGTGTAAATTCCGCATCGACCAATCCCGACTTCGAAAACATCTGCGGATATTTACCATCCATTTCGGCGTAGGTCAGCCCCTCGCCAATGCCGAAGCAGCGTTCGCGCAGCGAAG
>JAYURJ010000285.1:0-2673 GCA_043756275.1 Betaproteobacteria bacterium
GGAGCAACAGGGCGTAGACGCAATGGATGCCATCCACCTGGCATTGGCTTCAACTGCGAAAGCCGATTATTTCTGCACTTGCGATGATCGACTGCATCGTAAAGCCTTGACGATCCAGGGTTTGTCCTGCAAAGTCACCACCCTTCTTGGCCTTGTACCGGAGGTAACAAAATGACCATTCACATTCAGCCATTGTCCGAGTTGACCCACCGCGCCAGAAATGCCTTGATTCAGGAACTGGGCGTGATTGATGCCATGCGGTTTCTCAACCAGTTTCGGGCAGGAACCGGCGACTACACGGTTGAACGCAAAATTCTTTTTAAGGATGAGTCCGTTAAGAGCATCGTGGCCGACATCAGGGCATTGCGGACGATTGAAAGCGGCAAACTCGCCTGATCCGTTCCGCTCGCCCAGCGCGACAGCGCAATGTGCTGCGGTTTTGTCGCGAAAGCACGCGCGACGCGAAAAATGCGTGCGACGCGGTGGTCGCTCATTTTTAGGGGTGACTGACAGGTTGTTTCCACGCGCATTTCGCGCCAAAGCCCGGCGGCAACTCGATCCGCCACGAAGACGTGAACGTGGTCGAGGCATGTGAGCTCCTTGGGCGCTAACGTTCAAGTCAACCGGCGCTGCGCGGCTTCATTGCGCAGCGTCCGAGTTGACCGCAAGGTTAGGGTTGGTCAT
Organism: Betaproteobacteria bacterium; assembly: GCA_043756275.1. Taxonomy (GTDB): domain Bacteria; phylum Pseudomonadota; class Gammaproteobacteria; order Burkholderiales; family Usitatibacteraceae; genus UKL13-2. Next base: position 685 of record JAYURJ010000285.1, read on the forward strand.
TGATGAGCAAACCATGAGTCTTAACCCACGTAATGAATTTTTCCATCTCAATGGTCAACTCCTCACCCAAGAGTTGAAAATTGATGACCGCGCGGACCAGCATCAAAACAGCCGCTTCTCCATCAAACCGAAACTGATCCTCCTCGGGATTCTTCGCATGCTTAAGTGCATTGCGTAGTAAGGAGGAACGACTATAAACATCCTGACTTGTGAGGTTAAGTCCAAGTCTTCTACTTTCATCCAACATCATCGAAAGAATATTCTTTTTTCCATTGCGCGCGAGAACGTTTCCGCAAATTTCTTCGGCGGCGCCGGCCAGGGTCATCACCGAAATCAGATCGCCGTGCAAAAAATACAAGTCGATCGCAGTCTGTATTTGACGCTTGGCAGCTTGGAGTTTAGTGAGATTTCCTTTCACTGAGATACGAATCCTAACGCAATGTAACTTGTAAGGCGCTGCGGAATAAGCTGGCAACTTGCGCTTGAAAGAACGGCATTCTCAATGTCCCTATTGAATAATTTGATCCATCGAAAATAGCACCAAACCCGGCACTTCTAGGAGTTGTGTGGACGCGTCGGTACCGCAAGCTTCCGCACCGCACCGAGTTTCAGTATCCCCCATTTCAAGGGAAGTGATCACTCCTGCCGCACTGATGCCGACGACCCAGCAGCCCACCCGGCACGGCGGCAGCGATATGTGACCGGGCTTTGGCGTGAAATGCGCGCGGACGCGATCTGTCGGTAATCTCAAAAAATGAGCGACCACCGCGTCGCACACATTTTTCGTGTCGCGCCGGGTGGGCGAGGTCGGTGCATCGCAAGCTTGCTCTTTCACAAAATCATCGCTTGAAGTAAAATGAAGTTCATTCAAAAATTCATTTCTAAATCGATTTAGTAAGGAAAAATCATGCTTGCAGTCGTTACCAGCAAGGGGCAGTTGACCTTGCCAAAAGTCATTCGCGAACGCTTGGGCTTGAGCGCGGGCAGTCGTCTCGATTTCCAGGTGGATGAGCGCGGCTGGCTGATGGCTCGCCCGGTGACCAATACGGCGCTGGGTTTGGCGGGGCTGCTGCGTAGGCCTGGGCAGAAGGCTATGTCGGTTGAGGCCATGGCGGATGCAGTTGAGCGAACTGCGGTCGAGCTCAACGGGTACAGCAAGGCCAAGCCTGCGCGCACGCAGCGCAAAGCATGATTGGCCTGGACACCAATGCGCTGCTGCGGCTATTGACCGAGGACGATCCCGCGCAGGCGGCTCAAGTGCGCAAGCGGCTGGCGGCGCTGGACACCGTCCCGGAATCCGTACTGCTGAACAACATCGTGCTGGTCGGGACGCTGTGGACGTTGCGCAGGCTGTATGGCTTTGAGCGTGCGCAGTTGCAGGACTTGCTGGGGCAACTGTTGTCGGCCAGTACGTTTTGTTTTGAAGACCGGGCAACCGTCAGCCGGGCGACCGATCTTTTTTGCGATGCTTCCAATGTGCAGGCAGACTTCTCTGATTGCCTGATCGCTGCGCAAAACGCGCAATTGGGATGCGACACGACTGTGACGTTTGACAAAGGCATGAGCGCTTTACCCCAAGTAGAGGTGCTTCGGGCAAAGTTGGTTTGACATCGCGATTGGAGTGGGCAATTCCTGCCCATCGACAAAGCTCTTGCCTTGATCGAGGAATTAAATGCTACTGTAGTAATAGCATATTGTGTAATTTATACGGGAGCTAGAGGTCAAAAAAGCAATGAAATAGTGGCGAAAACAGCGTTTTGATCAGGAAATTAACTTCCAGGTTAATTTTTATGGAAGTACTGCTACATTTGTAGTAAATTTAGCGCCAGATGAGACGGGGGCGTTGGGCATAAAGGGCCATCGTGTTGCAGGGACGTGACGGCCATATTGCCCCGCGCCGAGGGTAAATCCTGATGATGAACATCGAGGGCATCACGATAATTAGTGCATCGCTCGAACTATTGTGGTTTCTATCCATCAAACCTTGCG
>JAYURJ010000286.1:0-23546 GCA_043756275.1 Betaproteobacteria bacterium
ACTTCGCTCATGCGCAGCGCGGCTTCCGCTTGTTTGGCCGCAGTGATGTCACGCAGGGATACGTGAATGGCGGGCAGACCAGCGTAGACAATCGATGTGCCGCGCGCTTCGACCTCGATTGCGTTGCCAGCAAGCGTTCGAAACCTGAGCTCGGTCAGACTGTCGTGCGTATCGCCGTCGGCAATATCTTTTAATCTGCCCGTGACCAGTTTTCGAGAGTCCGGGTGAACGAGTTCAAGAATGCTCCTGCCAATGAGCTGTTCCGCCGACTGCGCGCCGACCATCTTGACCGCAGCGGGGTTCACGTAAAGAATTCGGGCGTTGCGATACACACACATTGCGTCCGGGCTGCGCTCGACGATGGCGCGGAAACGTTTCTCGCTATCTGCCAGTGCCAGCTCGGTTTGTTTGCGTTCGCTGATGTCCCGGAAAATACTCAGCACAAATCTGCCGCCATCAGCAGCATTGAACTGCGTATTGGAGAGGGCAAACCAGCGCTTATCGCCTGTCCATAAAGCAAGCTCTTTCTCAACGTGTTTTTCTATCGTCTGCGCATGGGCATTGTCGATAAACGACTGACGAATGCGAGCGCTATCAGTATCGGCATACACCGCCGTCAATGACTGACCAACCAGTTCCTCGCTGGTCTTTCCAACCATCGCACAATATGCGCTGTTGACTGAAACAATGTGGCCCGACGTATCACACAGGCGCATGCCATCCACCGAGCTTTTCCATATTGAGCGAAAGCGTTCTTCGCTCTCGCGCAATGCAATTTCCGCCTGCTTGCGCGCGGTGACATCGATGCGCACACCGAGAATCCGGCTGGCTTTACCGCCTGCATCACGCGTGAGCAAGCGTCCTGTTGCCCTGATCCAGCGATACGAACCATCGGCGTGTTGCACGCGCGCCTCGTATTCGTACGATGTGGCTTTGCCATCCAGCGTGGCCTGCATCGTTGCAAGTACGGCGGCGCGGTCCTCGGGATGAATGCGATCAACCCATTGTTCGCGGATGCGTACACCTTCTTTGGGTTCTTGACCCAGCATGGTGAAGCAGATGGGCGATGCAAACCAGCGGTCGTTCCTGACATCCCAATCCCAGATGCCGATGGCTGCCGCCTCCGTTGCGAGCGTCAGCCGTTGCGCCATTTCTGTGGCATCGGCTTCGGCGCGAATTCGATGCCGCCACGCTCTGGCAAGAAATATGCAGAGTACTGCAATGCACGTTGCAGCGACGCCCCAAACGGCCAGCGCCAACAAAGCGAAATCGCGCCAGGGCTTCAGCAGCACAGCGACCGACTGTCCGACGACAACGACCAGGTCAGAGTGGCTGGAAACGGTTCGATAGGAGAATCGGCGCAATTGCCCGTCGATTGCGCTTGTCGACTGGAATGTGCCGATGGCTCCCTCAGGGAGCGCATCGCGAAACAGCGCAAGATGTTTGAAGTCCTTTCCCATGGCCGCATCGTCTACCGGGCTTCTCATCATCAGCAAACCATCACGTCGCCAAAGGGCGATGGAGTCGCCCGGGTTCAGGCCGGCTTTGGCCCAGATGCGTTCAAAATAGGAGGGCTCAAGAGCGACCACGACCACACCCGCAAACCTGCCGTTGGCCGACATTAGCGGGCGCGCGGCGCTGACCAACCAGTTTCCGGTGGTGCGGCTGCGCACGGGTTTACCGAGAAACAGCGTTGTCGTTGGCTGTGATTGGTAAATCTGGAAGTAGTCGCGGTCGGCAAGATCGAGGCCGATGTTGCCTTCATCAGAGTTGTACTTGATTCGACCCTGCACATCCAACACCCACATCGCACGAACAAACGGCATTTCCTTGAGATGTTCACGCAACAGCAAGCGCGTCGCCGTTGCGCTGCGTTCAACTTCTGGTTCGCGCCGGGATAGGCTACCGGCCGCCAATTGCAACCGCTGATCGATGCTTTGCAGTGTGCGCGCAGTCTGCTCCTCGACCACGTGGGACAGGGACTCGGCCAAGCGCTCGCCGGTCTCGAGGGCCTGCACGCGAAGATAGAACAATTGCAAGGCCAGTAGCGTACCGGACACGGCAATCAGGCCGACGGCCGTCCAGAATAAGTGACGTGCAGGAGAGCTGCGCACGGTCGGATTTAGCAGCTCCGCTTTGTCCACGATTTCGCTTGCTACGGTCACGTTCACTTCAATTTCCTTCAGCCCATTCTGGCAAGGGCTATTCATTAAAAACAAGAACCGGCGCGGTGTTCGCGGCACTATTGCCTGAAGAAGTGCGCCAGTGCTTGAGTTTCACTTTTTGATGTCCAATGACTTGACGAAAAACTCCAGAGATTTCTCATGAAGCGTCAATAAACAACCGTCACCAAAATGGCATCTGAATACGCGCCGGGTACCGCGTTCTGCCCACCAAAAATCCGGCCGTAAATACTGTGCGAGGCAGTCGCAATCCCAAATTGCAGCTGCAATGTGCCAGTGACATTGGCCGTTCCGCCGGTAGTATTTCCCCAAACGCTGAAACGCGAGGCGTCGCGATAGAGGTTGTAGCGCAGCTTGGCGGCACCGCTTGTCATTTCCCGGGGTAAATAAGTTGAGCTTGCACCTCTGCCGATTTCAACCGCGTAATTCACAGTCAACGGCAGCGCATCGAGTACGCCTTTGGCGCATTCGATTATCAGACTGCCAACGGAGTCAAGTGGCACTGCCTGGTTTGGCGTGTAGATACCCATCGAAACGCCTGTGGTCGAGACATTGCATGTTGCCCCGAACAGTGGCATCGCGAGCGTTGCGACAAATACGCTAAGTATGCTTACTCGCATCGTTTGAATAGTTGCAAATTTCATGCGCCCTTGCCCTTGCATGTTAGCGGCCCGATGCGTGGTCGCGCGATGGTCGCGTCTGGTACTGGGATGCGCAGCTTGCAGCGCTGATCGAGCCAGACGACATCCGCGTCGGTCTCAGTCTCTAGTCCGATGACCCAGGCCTCGCCGTTGGCTGCCACAGGGAAAGTCTCGGTGGCGATACTTATCGATGCGCCTGCGGGCACTGGTTCGCCGTTTTCCTGCACTACGCGTACGAGTGCGCCGTATGTTTTCCTGGCCTTGAATTGCAGCAACACGCCAGCACGGCGTCCTGGCGTCACGGTGCGACGCGAACCACTTAACTCTGTGGCCAAGGAGAGCTTTAGCGTGTCGAGCACAATGGCATTCGCCTCAAAGGGGCGCAGCCGGGGGATGACGGCGAATCCCGAGGCATCCGTCTGCGCGACACGCTGGTTTTCGTGAAACACATCAATCCCCGGATAGCCCGGCACGGATACGATGGCGAACGCATCGCCGAGCTGGCGTACCGGCCGCATTACGCCGCCGGCCATCAATAGACTGCCGTTTGCGCCAACCCGGAAAGTCTGGCCACTGCTCGCATGGCTGACATCAACCACCCATTGGCTGAACGCGTTTTGCCAAGTCACCCCGGCGTCGGCGCGTCGACCGCGTGCATCGCTTTGTGTCAGCCTACCGCGTGCCGCCCAACCTTCATCAGTCGGCGGGTTTTGGCGTACATCAAAGACGTATTCACTATTGCCGTCCTGACGCGTTGAGGACAGCGTTGCGCTGGCGAAAGCATCCAGCGGTATGATCAGGGCAAGCCCGAAATAACGGCGTATACCCTCATTGGTACGGGTCGCGCTGAAGTTGGTCAACACAGAAAGGCTTTTGCCAATCTGCTTTTGGTAGGTGGCAGCGGTGGTTGCGATGCGGCCATGATCGTAACGGGATTCAGCGGCATGAATCAGATTTACCGTGCCCAGCGAACCCAGTGAAGTACCGGCACTCGCACTAAACCGATAATGCAGTCCGGTAATTTCACCGAGCTGCGTGAAATTGCGGGTCGCGTATTGCCCCCTCAGCCCAAAGGACAGGTTGCGCGACGACCTTTCCAGTGCCATCGACAGGCTTGCGCCCCGCGCGTCACTTTCGCTGAACGAAATGGCGGCGTTGGTCAAGGCATATGTGGCGATCACGGCTGTTATGCCGGCACTGATCGAATGCTGTTTGCCGGTCGTTTCTGCGAAGACCTCTGTCGTCAGCGTCGGCGTAAATCCGCGTCGGAAAGTGCCCCTCGCGAAGCTGCGACCGTAGTGAAAACTCTGTAGCCCGAAGTCTTCGCGCACCTTACCCATTTCAAATCCTGCGTCAATCAGGCCAGGTCGCAGCAATGTCGGGGTGACGTAATACGGAACCACCAGCACTTGCTGCCGGCCGAGCGGGTCGCGCGTGACCAGTTGGATCTCACCCGCACCTGTGATGGCGGGTACATTACTAATTTCAAAAGGTCCTGGCGCAAGGTCCAATCGCGAATGTGCCTGCCCGTTGATCAACAGCTCGGCAGAAGTCGGGATGCGAGATTCACCGGGGACGGCTGGCAGCGCGAAGGTCACCATGTCCGGACGCGTTGAAAAATTAGTGCCGAAGCTGATGCCGCCATATCGAAAAGCGCGTGCGAGCGCACCGGAACGACTGATCGTGTCGCCAGCGACAAGCGACTGCGAGCGATTCGGGAAGTCCCAACGCATAGTGGAATCATAGCGAAGCAATTTGCGAGCCGACGCCGACCCGACGAATATGGCATTACTCGATATCGACAGGGCATCCATGTACGCGACACCCTCCACCAGCGCGGCGGCGCTGGGTCGCTGGGTGCGCCCACCAAAAACCGATAAGTCGTAATTCAGGTAGGCACCGCTGCCACTATCAATCTGCGAAGCGGTGTGCTTTTGCATATCGATGCGGGTACCTTGGAACAAGCCCTCAGCGGCTTCAATCGTCAGCGTTACCCCATCGAAATGCACGGCTACACCCGATAGCCCGTTGAGTCGAATGTGTCCGATGTTTTGCAACGTTTGAACAGCCATGTTGCGAATGTCGAATTTCCAACTGGCGACATCTTCGCGCCGACCGAATACCGTGCCATCCTGTGCAACCCAGATTATCGCTGGCTGTTGCGCGACGCCGTTGACCAAAACGTCGGCGATGCTGAACTGGCCTGGTGAAGCCCCGGCAAATCTTGCGACTAGCAAGAACAGCAGCAACCCGTTACGCATTACTCGCCCACGATGATTTTCAGGGTACGCGTATCACTATCGGCTTCAAAAACGGCGGTTCCCGAGACGCGTCCGCCAGCGACAGTAAGCCTTTGGCTGGTGCCAACAAGCAGGTAGCCGGGCCCAGTGTCTTCGGCCATAACATTGCCGCGGTCGTCGCGTAAACGCCAGCGCAGAATGCGCAAATGCTGGGTACCCTTGTTCACTATTTCCAGACCGCTGGGTGCTCCCGGTTTGACGCCGAGATTTGACGAGACCGGCGTAACCGGCAGGACGAAAACAGGCAGGCTGTGACGTATGGCCACAGCGATCACGCCGGGTGCGGTGACGGTCGGTACTTCTGTGACGGTCAGGCGGAAAGTTTGCTCCGACGCGTCCGTGAAAGTGCGGGTTAGTCCTACCCTAATGCGCTGCTGCGCACCAGGAGCCAGCCGAAAAATGGGCGGTACCGCGACCACATCCTGCGTCGGACTCAGCTTGTTATCGCCCGCCGATTGACTCCATGCATAAGTTTCGGCCTGCACAAGGGCCTCCTCGCGACCATTGTTGGTGACCGTTACGGAGGCAATGCCAGCTGCGCCGGAAAGGCTAACCCTTAATGGAGCGATTGCAAGCGAACCCGCGCTCGCTGACAGACTTCCAGCGAGAGCGAGTGCGAGCGTGCATTGCAAGCATACATTTCGCGACATCACGCAAAGTCGCTCGCCGCTGGTCCGGGTGGGCATGTGCGTTTTACCTGCACCAGATCAATAGCTGAGCGTTACCGTGATGGTGTCTACATAAGCGCCCACTGTGGCGGACTGCTCGGCGGGTACCCTTCCGTACATCGTGAGTGATTGGACGCTACCGATGCCGGTGTTGGCGTTATTGCTTGTTCCACCGGTTCCGTCACCCCAGATGATCGTGCGACCTGCGTCGGTGAAGATGCCGTAATTAAGCACCGCACCGCCTGGACCCGTAAGTTTGCGATTGGTCAGGGAGGCGCCGTTGCCGAGTCCCGCATCCAGCGCGATTGAATAATAAGTGCCAGACGTGCAAACAGGCATAACGGTGGCAGCGGCATCGAGCACACTACTGCCGATGCCGTCGTAGTTTCCAAACACCAAGGGTGTTGCGATCACGGTACAGCTGTCGATAACTGTCGCGGAGACCACTACCGTAGTGTTGGTGGCTACAGCCTGAGCCACTGGCGCGAAGCCCGCAACGCACAAGGGCAAAACGAGGCAGGCGGCGAGTTTGGATAGTTTGTTCATGAGATTCTCCTTGGGTCTGTCGTAAATTTATTGGTTCTGGGGTTTGCTCGTACAACTCACGCCCCAACAGTTTCGCGGTGAGCGAGGACTGGCAGTTACCAGTGCTGAACCGTCGCGCCATCACGCCTCACATATCGCGGCCTGCTGGCGGACGTTCAATGTGTTGCGATGGAGGCATCTTGCGCTTGACCTCTTCAACCACCAATCAGGACTTGGCTGAACGGCGGTTACCAAATCCCCTAGTCGTGCCGCGTATTTGTGGGTACTAAACAGCGATCAGACTGCAACGTAATGTCGGACCGGCGCAATCATGACCGTGCCTGGGTAAAGGAAAGAATGTGGCGGCGACACCTGCAGATCGGGAGGCGGGCTGGGCTGGGCAGTGAATTGGATGCATACCCGTACGATGGCCAACGATCCGATTCGGGTTTTTCGTATTGTGGTGTCAGGTTTTTCCTGACTCTTGGCAGGGCGCAGGATGGATAAGCTGTCCGGCAGCCGTGTGAAACGTGCAATTCACTACTTATTCGAAGGCTTTGATGTGAGCATCCGCACGAGATTGTCGCTATTGTGGCTGGTTTTTATCGCGCCGCTGCTGGGAGCGCTCGTCTGGTACGCGCGTTTCACATATGACGCGGCGATCAATACCGCCCGTAACAACTTGCAATCCTTGGCGCGCCTGGCGGTTCTGGACTTGGATAGAGCCGCCAACGGTGGTGCGCAACTGCTTTCAGGTCTTGGCCACGTCCCCCTGTTGCATGGCCCAAAAACAGGGTCTGCAACGCGCTGCTCGCAAAAAAATTCGCTGAATTTCAAATCCATACCGGCATCCTTACGTTCGATGTTGAGGGGAATCTGGCTTGCGACGCACTATCCACCATGTGGCCGCACAACTTCAGCCATCGAGCTTATTTCAGGCGCGTGCGTACGACTGGAAAGACGGTGGTGGGCTCGCCAATTTTTGGCACCCTGACCAAAAAGGCTGTACTGCCAATCCTGCATTCGCTGCGCGACAAGTCGGGCCAGATTGACGGCTATGTGTATGCGTCCTTTGACTTGAAACGGTTCGCCTTGGAGCTGCACAACAACCTTCACCTAACCGCCGTCTTCGCCATCTGGGGTGCTAATGCGACTCTGATGGCGCGCTATCCCGCGCTACCGAATTGGGAGGGCAAAACTGCTCGCGATACCCCTATGGCGAAGTTTATCGCGGCCAGCGGGGACGGCGGCGTGGAGGATATGATTGGACTGGATGGCGTTCAACGCATATGGGCATCGGCCAAGATGCCGCCGCAGCACGGCAGTGATACCTGGATTACCGTCGGTCTGGCTAAGGACGAAGCGACCGCGGTCGCGGTCGGTGTAACGCGGATTTTGCTGATCAGCATCGGCTTGGGACTGATGGCGGCGTCTGCGGTGACGATATTGTTTGTCGAAGTGGTGGTGCGCATACCACTAAACCGCCTGCTGGACGCAATACGCCGGTTTACCGGTGGGGATCGCGGTGCGCGTATTGGCGCGCCGTACCCGCGAGGCGAACTGGGGGAACTGATGAAAGCGGCGGACCATATCGCGACACACGCCGAGGCCGAGCATGAGGAGCTTACCGAGCGGCTAGAATTGCGGGTAGCTGAACGTACCGCAGAGTTGCAGGTAGCCAATGATGAGCTGGAATCATTTTCCTCATCGGTCGCCCATGACTTGCGTGCGCCGCTGAGGCACGTTCAGGGATTTAGCGCTTTGTTGGCCGCGGACCATGGGTTGGCGCTCGCGACCGATGGTCGCCATTGCGTAGATCGTATACAGGAGGCCTCCTCGCGCGTGGGTTCGCTGATCGATGATTTACTACACCTGTCACGCGTCACTCGCGCTGAACTGCACCGCGATACGGTTGATCTCTCAGAAAGTGCGCGGCTTGTTTTTGAAATGCTCGCTAGCCGTGAGCCTGATCGCAAAATGGAATGGCGGGTGGAACCGGGAATGTTAGTGCACGGCGACAGAAATCTGCTCACTATTGCGATGGGAAATCTGTTCGGAAACGCGTGGAAGTTTACGGCGCACACCGATGCACCTGTCATCAATGTCGGGTGCGAGTATGACGGACAGGACATTCTGGTCTGGGTGCAAGACAACGGTGCCGGGTTTGACATGAAGTATGTTGACAAGCTGTTTCAACCCTTCCAGCGCCTGCATCGCGCTGATGATTTTTCGGCAGCGGTATCGGCCTCGTCACCGTCCAACGCATCATCACGCGGCTCGGCGGCAAAATATGGATCGAAGGACTTGAGGGCAAAAGGGCAAGGGTTCGTTTTACACTGCCCGGACGAAGTAATGAAGACTCGCCACATTCTACTGGTTGATGATAGCAACGACGATATTGAGCTGGCGCAACGCTTACTGCGTAAGCTCGCGTCTGGAACGCTGCAGTCGGTTGCCATCGATGGCGTACAGGCACTGGAAATGCTGCATGCGCCCGAAGGTGAGCGTGTGTTGCCCGACGTCATTTTTCTCGCCCTGAAGATGCCGCGCCTTGACGGCGTTGACGTACTTAAAGCACTGCGTGCAGACCAATCGACGCAATCGATTCCGGTGGTGATATTTTCTTCTTCGAGCGAGCGTGGTGATGTGCAGCGGTGTTACGCGCTTGGGGCCAATAGCTACATTCAAAAGCCGGTAAATTTCGAAGAGTATGAGGGTGCCCTGCGTTTGCTCGCATCCTATTGGCTGGGAGTCAATGAGTTGGCGTACTGAGGATCTTGCTTTCTATTTGGCACTGGTCGCCCAAGTATGCACCTACACCAATTCAGCCCCGATTCTGGCACCTTAACCCGGTAAAAGCGAAGCCAATGATCAGGGAAATCCTGATAGTGAACGCCCGCGCAAGGCGTACCTTTATACGCATGAGGCATCGGCTTCTACAATCTGGTCCAGTAATCTGAAATGTTCTCGCGCGCCGCCACATTCCGGCGAACGATACAACTCCATGTTGGCGTCGAAATAAGACTGTGAAGGAACTGCAATGACATCCGTATCGCTTTCGGCTTTGGATCCAACCTTGATCGATGGTGTCAGGGATCAGCTGGCAAAGGACTTCGCGCAGCGGATTTTCGACACAGTACCGGATATCAGCGAATGTATCGACTTCGAGGCCGACGCTTGCACGAGCGCCGCAGGCAAAAAGCGCTTTGAACGCGCGTCGCAATTGCTTTACTCCCAAAGACGAGAACTGCAGACGCAAATAGCAGCAGTCGTCCAGCGGATTTTCGACGAGAAGTTGTTTCGGTTGCTGGACAGTGCAGGGCGCGGAAGAAGGCAATCACTGGCAGGCATTACGCTGCTGCCAGACGAAAGGCTGGACGAAGAAATTGCCATCAACCATTGCAGTCGGCGGCTCAAAGAGCAGTGCGATCACGAACTGTGGAGCTTGACCCAACGCATCACTGTAATGACCGGCATCAACCACCCAACCGACAGCCAAAATCCGGTATTCCCGCAGACGTTCGCACAGGCGCTTATGGAGGCGATAAGTGCGCTTGAGACCAATACGGAAGTGCGTCTGGCGGTGTTCAAGACATTCGGCCCCGTCCTGCTGGAAATCGTCCCCGCAGTTTTTACCGCTGCAAATAGTTCGCTCAAGGCACGCGGTATTGATATTGAAAGCGAAGACTACTACGGACGCCCGATACTCACGCCGGAGCGGCAGACAGTTCCTGCGGCGATTCAGCAAGATATCGCTGCAAAGGTGGATCTCGAGTTGACCGGCGCGCTCAGGCAGATTCTGTCGAATGCCACACGTGGTGAGCCGACGGCCGCCGTACAGCAGGATCAAGCCGCACGCCAAAAATCATTGACGACCGCCCTGCAACTGCCCGTGTTTGAAGCGGTTGCGACCAACGAGCCGGTGTGGCTCGACGACCTTCGCGATATCGAGGCCGGGTCGGCTGAAGCGGGCTCAAACCAAGTGGGGCGGACACTGCATGCTGCGAGACATGCGCTGCATGAGAAACTTACCCGAGATGAGCAAGTGATTGGCGACATCATTACGGTAATGTTTGATCGTTTGTTGGCCGATGCGCGCATGCCGATTCAATTGCGAGCGATCGTGGCACGCCTGCAAATTCCGGTGCTGGAATTGGCCCTCAGTGATCGCTCTCTTTTGACGCAGGTGAACCATCCTGTTCGCAGACTCGTTGATCTGATTGCCGAATTTGGTCTCACGCTGGGGTTGGATGATGACGATGACACGACGGTGCGTTCGGTGGAAAGCATCATTGATGGACTTGCGCTCATCCATCGTGAATTACCAAATGCGTTCCAGGTGGCGTTTGACCGCCTTGACAGTTTCTATTACCACCACGAAGAAGCAGCGCTCCAGATTGACGCCAATCTGCGGGCGCTGGAGCGTCGCGAAGCGGTTGCTTTCGCTGGCAGCCAGGCGGATCGCGAAATTGCGCTTCGGTTGCAGTACCGTACGTTGCCGAAAACCATAAGCAACTTCATTCTGACGGCGTGGCGCGAGGTGCTTACACACGATTATCTGCACGGCGGGCCGATGGGTCTGCCATGGAAGCTGGGGCTTGCCACGCTAGACGACGTTGTCAAAAGTCTGCATCCCGCGACCGATAACTCCGAGCGCCGCCGCCTTGCCAAAGTGCTTCCCGCATCAATCGAGCTGTTGCTCAACCGTCCGGACACTGCCGGCGATCACGGTTTGCTTGCAGCAGATTTTTTCGCCGAAATGCAGCGCGCCCACGAACTGGCAATCGCTGGCAACTGGGCAGATATCGGCGGCGATCTGCAGGTGCCGTCGCCAGTAGCGCTCGCGGTTCCCCCCAATATTGCGTCGCCCAGCGCCGCGCTTTCAGCGCTGGGACTGGCGTGTGGGGATTGGATTGAGACTCGCGACGAAGCTGGCATTCGGCGCTGGCGTCTGAACTGGATTACTTCGATCTTTGGCACCTGCGTTTTCAAGCACTATGAATCTGGCTCTATATGCAATGTAGGTTGTGACGAATTGCGCGAACGCATTGCATCCGGTAGCGTGCAAAGGGTTCGTGGTCTCGGACTGGCTGACGAAGTGCTAAAAGATGCTTTTGCGACGGTATCGCGCAAGGCACGACGTGAAGAAGCGATACTTGCCACTCCCGCCGTTAGTTCTTTCGATACCAGCATCTCACCGGAGAATGTCAACGCGGCGACTGATTATTCTGCGCCTTCGATCCCGTCATTCCCAAGCTAGGTGTTGCCGTTTCCCACGCGATTGGCCTGAACGCGATTGCGGATGAAAACGTTTAGCCATTGATTGAAGTCGACCTGACTGGAGGTGTCGATATGAGCTGTTCGCCACTGCCCGCGATATGGCGCAAGTCTGCATTATTGGGGTGCCAACGGAGACCGGTGAATTTCTCCTTTGGCTGAAAAACAGGGACCACAATATCGAGCGGATCAATGTCGACGCAATGTCGGCTAAATGTCTCAATGTGGAACACCCGTTTTCGCCAATGTCTGCAAGGAACTGTCAAAGCGGACGTCATCTCAAGGCATTCCGAACCCACCTGTTCAGGTAGTACCTGATACCGCTTGCGAGGCCTAAGCTGCAAAGTGAGGGCTGTAAACGGGAGACGGCCATGAACGATTTTTCAAGCGGTTTGCGAGTTTCAACACCGGCTGTTGGACGCGTGATCCACGCATCTAAACCGTTGCGTTTCATGGCCCTGGCGCTGTTTGTTGCAGCAATCGCGACCGTTGCATGCCCCAAGAAAAGCTTCGCTAATAGCCAGACAGCAAGCACCAGCGCAAGCGCGCGCATTGATTTTCGTATCGTCATCCCTGCCATCATTCGTGTAACCACTGTCACGCAGCCCGACAGTATTCAGATCGACGCCAAACACATCGAGAACGGCTACATAGATCTTGATGCAGCGACCGCAGTAAAACTTACCAACAATACCCGTGGCGGCTACCAACTCACAGTGCGATACGATTCCGCGCTGCTGTCTGGCGTAGAGGTACTGGTAGCAAGCAGGAAACTTTCCTCTTCGTCAGGCTTTGGCAGCATGCACGTCGCGTCCGAACGGGTGACCGAACAACTGGTCCCCATCGGCTATCGGCTGTATCTGTCTCCTGGTGCGCGCGCGGGCCAGTATCGCTGGCCGGTCGCGCTGGCGTTTTCGCTAGCGCTAGCCTGAATAGCGGGCGTTCTCGGCGAGCGCCCTACCCTCATTTGCAATTGCTACTTCAACGTGTGTGACATGACTGCTTGAATTGGCACTAACAGAGTGCTGGCAACGGTTCTCGACCTGGTTGATTCTCGCGCCCAGCACGAAATTCGCAGCCAGATAGGCCGTTGACCCGCATTGCGAATACGTCAGTTGCAGGACAAAAGCGGCTCAGCTGTGCCGCGCTTCTGGGTGGGGGTGTCTGGCAGATATATGTGCCTCCACTGTCGTCAAAAGCGTTTCTTTGGTGAACGGCTTGGTGAGATATTGGCTTGCTCCAGCTGCCCGCCCACGAACACGATCAAAAAGACTGTCTTTGGACGTCAGCATGATCACCGGTATATGTTTATACAATGCCGCCCGTTTGATCAGAGCACAGGTTTTGTAGCCATCGAGCCGCGGCATCAATACATCCGCGAAAATCAGATCCGGAAAACGGGTGGATATTTTTTCCAACGCATCGAAGCCATCCTCTGCAAGGATTACTTCGCAACCAGCCTGCAGGAGAAGTATTTCCGCGCTGCGGCGAATTGTTTTGCTGTCGTCTATAACCAAAATCTTGACCCCAGCCAGACGCCCCTTCGGCGACGCGCGCATCTCCGCGTGACTCGCATTGGGCTGGGGTTTTATGGCGGTAACATTTTGCTGACTATCAATCATTATATTTCTCCCATTAGCACATTGACGCAGTTTGCCCGCGGATGAAATAGCATAGGCCGCGCGGCGGTACAGTGCACTCAGGGGAAACGGAAAGTAGCGTTTCTAAAATGATGATGTGCGAGCGATAGCAAATTGTCTTGCGTTGCTTTTGACATAGCATTTGAGCAAACGGTTGGGCCGGTATAGATTATCTGTGCGGCAATTCAGCCAGATGAGGTTCGTTAAGCACAAGCTAGAGCAGGCCGAGGTCGTGGACTGCCACGATGAGTTCCCAAAACATGACTGGCGTAACCACATAGGCGTTCACACCGGGGTGACAACCTTCAATGATGTCGCGCCGCTCATGCTACTAAGCGAAAATCACCACCGCGATCATGCCCAGCTATGAATCTGCACGAATCTTTTTCAGCACCTCTTGTCCACCCATCTTTGGGATCTTGAGGCCGAGCAAAATTAGCGACGGATGCTTCGTTTCGCGCACAGAAGATACTACCGCGGAACAGGTAGCCAGACGCCTCGGCACCGCCTTGTATGCACGGTGTCGCACAGATGGGCCCAATCGAATATTTTTCGGGTTCGTGGGTGGCTGTCTGCTGTTAAACTTCGTCAAGCATTTCGGGTTTCGGTCCCCGCGTGGATATAAATCCGTAGAAGTGCCAGTCGTAGTCCACGAAGTGAACTCAAACCGTACGCCGCAGCGACCGATGACAAATCGCAGCGGCAGCCCTAGTGCCCAGAACCGTGCCGCCAAATCCGTTCAACTATATTCACGAACTTTGATGCGCCTCACCGCCGAAAATTTTATCGAGCACCCACCGACTTCGCTGGCGAAGCTTTATGTGATCCACGGTGCTGAACCACTCGCCGCACTTGAGGCTGCAGATGCGCTGCGCGATCTCGCGCGAAAAACCGGCTACGTTGAACGTGAGGTTTTTACCGCCATCGCGGGGTTTGACTGGGGCCAACTTCGTTCCGCCGGCAACGCGCTTTCACTTTTTGCCACACAGCGGTTACTCGAACTCAGAGTTCCCACGGGTAAGCCGGGCAAAGAGGGATCGGATGCGATTACCCAATATTGTGAACGGCTGCCCGACGATTCCGTCACGCTGGTGCTGCTACCCGAGATCGATTGGCAAGGTAAACAAACCAAATGGTTCGCGGCACTTGAAGCGGTGGCCGTGATGATTGAAGCCGCGCCCATCGACCGCGCGCGCCTGCCCCAGTGGCTCAACGCTCGCCTGGCACGGCAGCAGCAATTCGCGAGTGGCGAAGCGCTGGAGTTTCTGGCTGATCGGGTCGAGGGCAATTTGCTTGCAGCGCAGCAGGAATTACAAAAGCTGGCGTTGCTGTGCGCGCCCGGTGAAATATCGCTTGGCTTGCTCGAAGATAGCGTGGCCGATGTGTCGCGCTTTAGTCCTTTTCAACTGGTCTCCGCCGCTTATGACGGTGATGTTGGACGAATTCAACGCATGCTCGATGGCCTTCGGGCCGAGGGCGAAGCGCCACCGCTGATTCTTTGGGTGTTAACCAACGAAATTCGAATGCTCGCCCGCGTGCGCGGCGTCACGCGCGCCGGACGCCCTCCACATCCATCCAAAGCACGGGACATCGAACGCGTGGCGCGCCGCCATAGCGCCAGTTCGATTCACGCGCTGCTGTTGCAGGCCGCCCAGATTGATCGCATGATCAAGGGATTGAATCAACACGATCCGTGGGACGCGCTCTGCGCCTTGACTTGCGGCCTTGCAGGAACCGCATTAATGAAAGCGGCGTAGAAATGAATGATTTTTCTGCCCAATCGATAAACGATATCGGCGTCTACATGCGCGCACTGGGCAAGGCGGCGCAGGATGCAGCACGGGTGCTCGCAAAGGCGGGGACGCGCGAGAAAAACACGGCGCTGCTGGCGGCGGCGGACGACATCGAAAAAAATATGCTCGTCATTCTGGCTGCCAACGCGAAAGACGTCCTCTGCGCGCGCGATGGTGGCAATGACGCCGCGTTCGTTGATCGCCTCACGCTTGCCAAAAAATCCATCAGTGCCATGGCGGCGGGCCTGCGCGAAGTGGCAAAACTTGCCGATCCCGCCGGGGAGATCAGCGATCTCAGTTTTCGCCCTTCCGGTATTCAAGTCGGAAAAATGCGCGTGCCGTTGGGTGTCATCGGCATCATTTATGAGTCGCGTCCGAACGTGACGGCGGATGCGGCAGCGCTGTGTTTGAAGTCAGGTAATGCCTGCATATTGCGCGGTGGTTCCGAGGCGCTGGAATCCAATCGCGCGATTCACAATTGTCTGGCGACCGGTTTGCGGGCTGCAGGTCTTCCCGAATCCTGCGTGCAATTGATCAACACCACTGATCGTGCCGCTGTCGGCGAGATGTTGAACATGAAGGGGGTGATCGATGTGATCATTCCTCGGGGCGGAAAGAGCCTCACGGCGCGCATTGCATCGGCCTCGCAGGTGCCGGTCATCAAACACCTCGATGGCATTTGTCACATCTATATCGATGACAAGGCCGACATCGATAAGGCGGTGCGCATTGCCGACAACGCCAAGACACAGCGCTACTCGCCTTGCAATACGATGGAAACCCTGCTGGTGGCAGATGCGATTGCCGACAAGATGTTGCCAGTGATCGGCCGAATTTACGCTGACAAGGGCGTCGAGATGCGCTGTTGTCCGCGAAGCCGCGCCATTCTTGAGGCGGAGGGAATCAAGGGTGTCAACAGTGCCACCGATGAAGATTTTCACACCGAATATTTGGCGCCTATCGTTTCCATTGCAGTCGTGACGGGCATGGATGAGGCGATCGCGCATATTGCCAACTATGGCTCACAGCACACCGATGCCATCATTACCGAAGACCACTCGCGGGCAATGCGCTTTCTGCGGGAAGTCGATTCCAGTTCGGTGGTGGTGAATGCGTCGACGCGGTTTGCCGATGGTTTTGAGTATGGATTGGGTGCCGAGATTGGTATTTCCACCGACAAACTCCACGCGCGCGGGCCGGTCGGGCTGGAGGGCCTCACGTCGCAAAAATGGATTGTGCTCGGCACTGGACAAATCCGGACAGACTCATCATCGCTGCCCGATTGAAACCGATTCTGCTCTTTGGCGGCACGTTTGACCCGGTCCACAACGGTCATGTGGCGATGGTGGCAGCAGCAATGGCCGAAACCGGTTCATCCCGACTAACACTCCTGCCTGCAGGCAATCCCTATCAGCGCGGACGTTTGCCCATCGCGTCGGCGTTGCATCGAACGGCGATGCTGAAAATTGCCTTTGCGGAAACTGCTGGTGCATCCGATGTTTCCGCTGTTGCCTCAGTTGCCATAGACACGCGCGAGCTGGTGCGCGCCGGGCCGACCTTTACGATTGACACCCTGCGCGAATTGCGGCAAGCCCTCGGTGACAATGTCGCGCTGACATGGCTGATCGGCGGTGATGCCTTCGCCAGACTCGACTCCTGGCATGAATGGCAAATGCTGTTTACGTTCGCCAATTTTGCGGTTGCAATACGTCAGGGTGAGCCACATCCATTGCAGGCCGCGAGTGCGGCGCTGAAGCTGTATCTTGCCAACAGGCAAAAAGAGCTGCGCAGTGTTGGCGAATCAACAAGCGGACATTATGCGATGCTGACAGGTGTGATCCCGCCCGTTTCATCCACCGCCATCCGCGCGCGCCTGAAAAACCATCAATCGATACGCGGTTTAGCACCTGACGGCGTTTGCGACTATATTGAGTATCACAAGTTATACGAACAAGAGGAGAACACATAAGTTGGCTACCAAAAAACTGACGACCATCGTCATTGATGCGCTTGAGGACATCAAGGCGCGCGACATCAAACTGATCAACGTTTCCAGGATCACTTCCGTTTTTGATTACATCGCCGTCGCCAGCGCCGATTCCACGCGGCAGACCAAAGCATTGGCCAGGCATGTCATGGACAAGGTCAAGGAACACGGTGGCTGGATCTATGGCATTGAGGGCGAACAATCCGGCGAATGGGTGCTGGTCGACTGTGGCGACATCGTGGTTCACATCATGCAGCCGGCCATGCGCGAACTCTATGAGCTTGAGGAGTTATGGGGTGAGGGCAGTCTGGAGTTTCCCAAACCAAAACCTGTCAAGACCGCGCCAAAAGTTGTCGTGCGTGCGACTACGCCTGCCAAGGCCGCGCCTAAAACTGCTGCTAAAGCAAAAGTCACCAAGGCGGTCAAAGCTAAAGTGACGGTCAAAAAGAAAACTGCGGCTGCATCGACAACGACAAAAAAAACGACGGTGTCGAGTGCGAAAAAGGTTGTGGCGAAAGTTGTCGCGGTCAAAAAACCAGTCGCAAAAAAAACTGCCGTGAAAAAATCTGTTGCCGCGAAGACAACCAAGCCAACAGCAAAAAAGCCCGCTGCAAAAAAAACGGTGTTGAACAAAGCTGTGGCCAAGAAACCTGCCGTAAAGAAACCTGCGGTAAAAAAACTTGCCGCAAAGAAACCAGCAGCCAGGAAGCCCGTCAGCTCGCGCCGAAAGGCTGCGGCGGATTGAGAGTTGCCATCTCCACCAGTAAAAATAGTTCAATAAATGAAACACTAGTATTGGCGAGGGTTTTCAGGCATAAAGGCCGTGGAAGCCGCGCCAGTGTTAGTGTTAGTGTTTTGTCATTTTATGCTGGTGAAGCTTGAAGCTCACCATTGTCGCGCTAGGCCACAAAATGCCAGCGTGGGTGCAGGCCGGTGTTGAGGAATACACCAAACGAATGCCACCTGAAGCGCGCATAGAAATAATCGAACTGAAACCGGAAGACCGCGTCGGCAAATCAATTGACGTGGTGCTGAAGAGCGAAGCAATCCGCATTGAGGCGGCCATCCCGCGACAGGCACAACGGCTCGTGCTCGATGAGCGCGGACAGCGGCTCACCACCCGCGAACTGGCGCAGATGTTGACGAGCTGGATGCTTGAGGGCGTGAGTCCGTGTTTTATCATCGGCAGCGCCGACGGACTGGCCGCGTCAGTCAAACAGTCAGCGCTAAGACAATTTTCCCTGTCCGGTTGTACACTGCCGCATGGACTGGTGCGAGTGATGTTGGCAGAACAACTTTATCGCGCATGGTCGCTTACGCAAAACCATCCATACCACCGCGATTGATGATCCAGATGTCACCACGTAACAACATCATTTACCTCGCATCGAAAAGCCCGCGTCGGCGCGAATTGTTGAAGCAGATTGGCATTCAGTTTGAATTGCTGATGATGCGCGAGCAAACGCCGCGCGTGGATGTCGATGAAGCCCCGTTGCTCAACGAAACCGCACACGTCTACGTGCAGCGCATCGTACTGCTCAAAGCGGCGGTGGCCATGAAAGCCATGCGGGATCGCCGCTTGCCGGTGCGGCCAATACTAACCGCTGACACCACGGTAACGATAGACGGCGAAGTGCTGGGTAAACCTGTTAATCGCGAGGATGCCGTGCGTATGCTTAAACGCCTTGCCGGTCAATCGCATCAGGTGCTCACGGCCATCGCCGTGGTGGCTAATGGCGAAGTAAAACATGCGCTCTCGACCAGCTTTGTCGCCCTCGCCCCGCTAACCGATGACGACATCAAGCGCTACGTCGATTCGGGCGAGCCGATGGACAAGGCTGGAGGTTATGCCGTGCAGGGGTTTGCTGCCAGTTTCATTGTAAAACTTTCAGGCAGTTATTCGGGGGTAATGGGCTTGCCGCTTTACGAGACGACGGCGCTACTGCGACAATGCGGTTTGCATATTTGAAACGCATGAAAATGTGGTGCTGAAAAGCAGTTGTGTCGTCGCTGAAACGACGCAGTGTCAACACAGTAGAGGCGTGCAGTAGAAGCGCCGATATTTTCGCAAGCAACCCACAACGACTGCCTGAAATGAATGAACAAATACTGATCAACGTGTCTCCACAGGAAACGCGCGTCGCCATCATGGAGCAGGGAGCCGTCCAGGAACTGCTGGTGGAGCGCGGTTCCAATCGTGGCCTCGTCGGCAATATCTATCTGGGGCGTGTCGGACGCGTGCTGCCTGGCATGCAATCGGCGTTTATCGAAGTCGGTTTGGCGCGCGCAGCTTTTCTGCATGTTGCCGATATCTGGGCATCCAACAAAAGTGCTGAGCAAAAGCCGATTGAAAAATTGCTGCAGGATGGCCAAACCCTGATGGTGCAAGTGATCAAAGACCCCATCGGCAGTAAAGGGGCGCGACTGTCTACGCAAATTTCCATCGCGGGCCGTTTACTGGTGTATCTGCCGGGGGACCAACACATCGGTATTTCGCAGCGGATAGAAGATGAGGTCGAACGTGAACATTTGCGCGAGAAAGTTCACGCATTAATGCCCACAGGTGAAACGGGTGGATTCATCGTCCGTACGGTGGCTGAAACTGCGACCGACGACGAGCTAACGGCTGATATCGAATACCTGATCAAGCTTTGGCGCGGTATCGGCACCGCCGCCAAAACGGCGCCACCACAGATGTTGTTGTATCAGGATCTTGATTTGTCGTTGCGGGTGTTGCGTGATCTTGTCACCCGGGAAACCGAACGGATCGTCGTCGATTCACGCGAGACGCACGCGCGCATGCAGGATTTTGCCGGGCACTACACCAGGCAATCATTGGCAGTGCTTGAGCAGTATGGAGGCGAGCGTCCGTTGTTCGATCTGTTCGGTGTTGAAGACGAAATTGAACGCGGCCTGAAGCGGCGGGTCGATTTGAAATCCGGCGGCTATGTGATCATTGACCAGACCGAGGCACTGGTCACCGTCGACGTGAACACGGGCGCGTTTGTGTCTGGCCGCAGCTTCGATGACACCATTTTCAAAACCAATCTCGAGGCCACGCAGGCGATTGCACGGCAACTGAGATTGCGTAATCTCGGCGGCATCATCATCGTGGATTTCATTGATATGGACAGCGATGAGCACAAGAACGCAGTACTCGCCGAATTTCGTAAAGCGCTTTCGCGTGACCGCACACGCGTGACGGTAAACGGATTTACCCAGCTTGGGCTGGTCGAAATGACGCGAAAACGCACCCGCGAGAGCCTGGCGCACATCTTGTGCGAGCCATGCCCGACGTGTTCTGGTCGTGGGGAAATTAAATCCGCACAGACCGTTTGCTATGAAATTCTGCGGGAAATCATGCGCTCGGCGCGTCAGTTTGATGCGAAGGAGTTTCGTATTCTCGCTTCGCAGACGGTGATTGATCGCTTTCTCGACGAAGAATCGCAGGGCATGACGATGCTCGAGGATTTCATCAAGAAACCGATCTCGCTCTCGGTCGAAACGGCTTACACCCAAGAGCAATTCGACGTAATTCTCGTCTAGTCGATTAAGACTTCGCGCTCAGGTCCAGCTTCTGCGTGGTCAGAAATTCGGGCGGCGTTTCTTTGATCGGCAGCTTGACGGTGATATTGGGCTCAGTGGCCACAGCAGCAATCCTCTGTGTTTTGAGAAAATCCATTTCTGGCTCCGCTATTGGTGCAGGTACCATCGCAGCAACCTCTTTTGATGGGCCAACGTCGCGCACTTGCATGATGAGCTGGGTAATCATGGCAACCTGACCTTCAAGGGCCAGACGCTGCTTTTGCAGCGTGGCAACCTCTTCCTCCATTGTGCCGCCGCGCTCGTTGATTTTTGCGAGCGAATCCAGTCGTGCCTGCAGTTGGGCTTTGTGATCCCTGATCTGCGTTTCCAACGGCAGCGGCACGGCCGTGAGCCAGCGGTCGGTATCGGCGCGGGCCTCATTGAAAATACGCCGTGCCTGCTCAACCAGCAGCCGCCAAAAGCGCCGCACCATGTAGCGCTTTTCGGTCATGACGATATTGACAGGATCTTTGCAGAACTCCTCCGTTTCGCTGATGAGGACCTGCAATTGGGTGCGCGGGCCGTCGAAGTCGAGGATCGGAAAATCCATTTTCTCAAACTTGAATCGCTGCTGGAACGTGTTGTAGACCCCTTCCATTAGATGCCGGATGTCCTCGCCTGACAGGCACACCGCCTTGAAGTCCTCCTGAATAAGACGAATCAATTCGCGCATCCCGCGGGTAAGCCCCGGCGTTGTCCATGAATCGTTCATCGCCTGCAGGCTGCGTGAACACAGCCCGTCGAGCTTGGTGGGATTGAACAAATCCAGCAAGGTGTTGCGTTTTTGATTGAACGAAGTGCGTTGTATTTTGTACTCTGTCAGCGCCGCGTTGTAGGCCTCTTTTTCCTGATTTACTTTTTGCCACAGCTTCATGGTGACTTCGCGGCTTTTGCCCTGAAGCTGTGCCAGTTCGTTCAACTGGGTGCGGTTGGATTCAAGCTTTTGGGTACAACTGCGATGACTGCTCGTCATCATCATGCCGATTTCACTCGTCACTGACTTGGCGAGCAACTGGCGCTTGATCGGAATAATCTCGTTGGCAAGGAAAGCTTCGAGGCGCTTGATGCCCGAGCGCTCGACCATTTCTTCATCACCCTTGATCCTGCCCACCAGCGCTTTTTGTGCCGACAAAGCGAACACTCGTTCCGGGGGCAGCCCCAATTGGCTGCAAGTGGTCTCCATCATGCGCGCCATGCCAGCCTTGATTTCGGGCTCCGTTTTTAACTCATCCCACATCAGGTCAATCTTGTTGAGCACCGCGATCTTGGCGGGCAGCCCTGCCTTGACATAACGATCCCAAATTTCCAGATCACTCTTGGTCACACCGGTGTCGATACCCAACAGGAACAACACAGCATGCGCGTTTGGTATAGTTGAAAGCGTTAGTTCCGGCTCGAGCCCAAGTGCGTTCAATCCCGGTGTATCGAGAATTGCCAGACCGTTGGTGAGTAGTGGGTGGGGATAATTCACGATGGCATAGCGCCAGGCGGGTACTTCGACGATGTCGTCCTCACTCGGGCCCTGTCCGGAATCGTCGAACATCGGTATCAGACCCATCATGCGCGCATCCAGCGCGTAGACGCGCTTGGTGTCGGCAAGGGCTGACAGCGCCTGTTTCATCTCTTTGGCGCTATCGATGTTAAGGCGAATTTTCGACCACTCCACCGGCATGTTCTTGAGCTGGGAAATGGATTCATCACGATAACGGGTTTCGACCGAGAGCAATTTCAGATAGGGTTCTTCGCTGGGATCGTGAAATATTTCTGTTGGGCACATCGTGGTGCGGCCAACGTCGGAAGGCAGCAGGCGATCTTCAAAGCTGGAGAAAAACAGCGCGTTGATCAATTCTGATTTGCCGCGCGAAAACTCGGCCAGAAACGCGAGCGTTAAACGCCCGCGATTTAGCGCCTCGAGCAGGTCGTAGAAGCGAATGGACTGTTGCACGTCAAGCTGGTTGGTGCGTTCCAGCCAGCCGTGATACTCGTGCACGGAGCGCGACAGATTCTCGCGCCATGAGTTGTAGCGCCCGATTTCGCTCTCGAAGCGGGAGTCGATATTTACATTAAAGTCCACGCGTTATTATCCTCCAGCCGTAAACCATAGCAAGGCCCCCGCCGATTTTTCAAGGTACGCAACGGGTAGCATTAGTATCACTTGCAACACGATAAATAGCACAAACGACGACAAATCGACACCGCCAATGAGCGGAATGATGCGCTGGAAAGGTCGCAGAAATGGGCGCACCAATGCATCAAAGAATGGCCGGAGCGGATGATACGGACTCGTCCAGGACAAGATCGCCTGCACAATAACGACAGCGATCAACAGGTAGATTGAGAGCTTCACCAGACAAACCATGGCAAGCAGCGCCACAGCGGGCCACAATCCAGCGTGCGTGAACGCTGCAGGTGCCACAATGGCCGCCTTGATGAGCAACAATAGTGCTTCTGCGAACCACGCCACCAACAGTGAGGCCACATCCAGACCAAGCATGCCCGGCACAATTTTGCGCATCGGTTTCACGGCAAAGTCGGTGAATGCAACGATAAAATCAACAACCGGGTTGCCAGCGCGGACGCGAAATGGCGCACGTAGCGCTTGCGCATAGAAGCGCGTGAGAACGGCGAGTACAAACAGATTGATTGCCGTCTCGATCACAAAAATAAGTGCCTGCGTTGCCATCAATGGGCATCCTTTGCGCTGCCATTCGGCACGACTGGTGCGCCACTGAGTTCTGCGCCGAGTTCGCGCGAACGCACGCATGCGGCCTTGACACCTTCGATAAAGGATTGCCTTAAATGATGCTGATCGAACGCCTCAATGGCGCGCTCAGTTGTGCCGCGTTTCGAGGTCACGCGTGCACGCAGCACTGCGGGCGGTTCGGCGGCCGACGCGGCCAGTTGCGCGCCGCCAAGAAACGTTTCTGTTGCAAACAAATGCGCGGTC
>JAYURJ010000287.1:0-7382 GCA_043756275.1 Betaproteobacteria bacterium
ATCACCGAGCGCGCAGCAGATACCATGTTGAGATGCGTCAGCATTACGCCCTTCGGGTTACCAGTCGACCCTGACGTATAAATAATGCTGGCAAGATCCTGATCAATTGTGCAGGCCCTAACATCCATTTTTTGAAACAGCTCGGTCTGCATCGGATATGGCACGCATCGATCAGGAAATATGACATTTGCCGATTCAGTTGCCGAATCTACAACAACGCACGTATGGATCGTAGAGTTTGCCGTCAGCGCATATTGCCAAATTTCGCGTAGATTGGCGTCGGTGATTAACGCGCTGGCTCGTGCATCGTTCAGCATAAAAGTGAGCTTTTCATGCTTTGTCAACGCATTTATGGGCATGAAGACCGCGCCGATTTGGAGTGCAGCAAATACGCCCACGACCATCTCAATGCTGTTGTCAAGAAAAAGTGCGACGCGCTCGCCGCGCGCTACCCCGCGCGTTTGCAGCACCATCGCGAGTTGGTCTATGCGCGTCGCCAGTTCGGCGTAAGTGTACCGTTCGCCGCCGCAAATCAAGGCGAGCTTGTCGGGCAATCGCTGGACGGTGTCGCAGAAAAAATTGTGCAGCAGCATGCTAATAATCCCTCGGCTCGGATTCTTGGGCAACCAACGAGCGCCGCGCTGGCGAGTGCGCGACGGTTCTCATATTGTGTCCAAGGATAAATTGTCCATGCAGAAACAATGAAACGTCGTCGACATAATCGTGGCAAGTGCGATATTGTCCTCGAGCCTACCGGATCGAGCTCGTAAGATACTTCACGAATATTGTGTCCATGGCAACGTCATCAAAATATATGTGTGCGATATATTCAACGTGCTGAACAGTTCTGCACGTGTCCGAGTGCTCGATCAGCATTGAAAGGGCTTTGGCAGCTTCGCGCATGGTATGAATGCTCGACGCGCATGCGCCCCAAGTTGGACTGCAACCTCGCCACGGATTTTTTGACACGGTATTTTTCGGTAAAGCCATACAATTTTAGTCGCGATGGAAACCGATTCGCATATTCTATTACTCGATAGTCGAGAAATGGAAAGCGCTCCCGAGTTGAATTGGCTATCGCCACGCAGCCCCTCTCAAAAAGCAAATATCCTGTCATAAGCCACGTGCCGCAATATATTGATGGGCATATTTTGCAAAGAATCTCGTCGAGCAATTGACGCAACTGATCTGGAGGCAACCGGTGCTTTTTAATGTTGTGGAGTCCCCCAAAAAAATTGTAGTTTAACTTGTCGAGCGGGCTTGGGACGGCGACGCAAAAGAGCGGCCTAATTCGTTAAACCCAAATTTGCAGCTGCGATCTATCGTCATGACCATTGAAATGGGAATTTAGATGATCGCCTACGGAAGAATTTTCTGTCAGAATAATTTACATGGAGCGGTGAACAATCGGCTTGTTCTTCAGCAACTATTTGATTGTTATGATTTTATTTTAATAGGCTCAGTAATTGCTTATATGTTCGCACTCAATGACTCTAAGAACATAAAAATGGCCTCAAAAACTCTTGCAAAATTAATTGGGCTCGTCGTGGGCGGGTTGCTGATCGCGGTGCCCGCTAAAGCGACCCCCTTCACGGTCACCGCATGGGCACCGGCCGGCGGCGCGAACGTTAACATTCATAACGACAATCCGATTCGAAACTACAACGGAATGGGCGGCGGCTTTGTAATGACCAATACCAGTCAGGGTAGCGTGGAATCCTTTATCTCGTGGTGCGTTGATATTTTCCAGTATATCCCCGGTAGGACCCCGGGCGAATACGCGCTCGACGCTGGGGGGTTCACCTTGGACTCAACGGCGAGAAACGATCTTGGCCGATTGGCAACGATGTTCCTTACGAGCGCGACTGGATCGGGTGTCGGCAGCCAAAACAGAGCAGCCGCCTTTCAATTGGCTGTCTGGGAAATCCTCTATGAGCACACTCCGGGTGGATATAACCTTGGTGCCGGCACCTTTGTTTCAAATGCAGCAACCTCTTCACCCCATATGATTGCACAGGGCTGGTTGGGACAGGTGAATAACCCCAACAATTCCGCCAACACATATTCACTTAACGTGTACCAGAGCGCCACCCTTCAGGATCAGGTCACTTTTGTAACCGTGCCGGAGCCCGCGACGTTGGCGCTCCTCGGGCTCGGCTTTTTTGGCATTGGTTGGGTGCGCCGACACCGTGGCGTGTAGTTATTGCAGTCACCGCGACGCATTTGCCAACACCCCCACCCCCAGTATCAATCAAATTTGCGTCGGGAAAGTTTACACATTCGTTTTTTAGTATTTGCTGACTGCGCAGAAATTTAATCAACTTATTGTTTATATTGATATATTATTTACTGGCGCAATATTTGCTTACCAAGAGTGTGTGCAACAGCACTTTGGTCCGCGCGCCGACTACATGCTTATTTTTAAGGAGCAATGCCATGAGCTGCAACATCAAAATTAAGAAATTTATTAGTGCGACTGTTGTTGCATTCGTTGCGTTGTGCGCGCCAGCAGCTCACGCAACATTTTTCCTGACCTTAACGGACAACGTAACTGGCGCAACTATGACTATTCAAGACAACCAAATCGGTGCTGACTACAATAGCGCAACAGGTAGGATTGGTTTTGATGGCGGCTTGGGCTCTTGGATCGCTTTCATCGCTACTGGAAGATCCAATGCACCTGGAACAACGTCGATAGCAACTCTCGATTTCAGTTCAATCGAATTGTCCAACGCGGGCGCGGGTTCATTAACCCTTACCTTGACAGATACTGGTTTCACTAATCCGTCCGGACCTAACTCCGGTGTCCGGACTGGAATTGGCGGAACGACGAACGGGACCATAACTGCCTCGTCATTGTTCAACGGAAATACGCTCATCAACTTGGGCTCCTTTACAGGCGGAGCCGGTGGAAGCTTTTCCGGCGGTGGTGGTACTTCGGCAGACACCACCAATCCTTTCAGTTTGAGTAACTCCGTGACAGTCACATACGGTGCCAACGGCGGT
Source organism: Betaproteobacteria bacterium (assembly GCA_043756275.1). GTDB lineage: Bacteria > Pseudomonadota > Gammaproteobacteria > Burkholderiales > Usitatibacteraceae > UKL13-2. The sequence continues at coordinate 3,007 of JAYURJ010000287.1, forward strand.
CAATCCACATTCGCGATGAACACCAGTGTACCCGAGCCTGCCAGTTTGGCACTACTTGGACTTGGACTGATGGGCATCGGCTTGGCACGACGCAAAACCATACAAAAATAGTCGTCAAACGCGTGAATTTTGATCCCTCTAAAAACCCCGCCAACGGCGGGGTTTTTTTATTTTGTCGTCTGACTGGTTTCGATCAAATCACAATCGTTCTGTAATCAACTGCCCAACTGTGCAACCGAGGCGTCGCGCAGAAAGCGCTAGCGCTTGGTAATTTCGGGATCTGCCGCTTTTTGGCTTGGCACAGCCATGTACAATTACTGCGAACAAAAACGAAGTGAGAAAACTTATGAATCAGAACGTTGGCTTGTCCGACGATCCCTTGATGCTCACGCAATTGCACATTTCGAAATTGCGTCCACAGTGACGGCTTCTGCTGAGTGAGTGCCAATACGCTCCATTTTCGACTGCTGATGGTAGCTGCCGTTTTTGCAACTATCGCGGGCGTATTCTGGCCAACTTTTTCGCATCTCTTGGGCATTGGCAGGGAGGCCGACCCTTCCACCCATAGTGCGCCGGTGATCCTCGTCGTACTGATCCTTATCTGGGGCTTGCGCGACAAGCTTGGGGATCTTCCCGTGCGTCCGGCCAAGTGGGGACTAATCGGACTGATCACGTTAGGATTTTTGTGGCTCGCCGGGCAGCTTGTCTTTACTCGCGTACTGACTCAATTTGCCGTACTCGCCATGATTCCGATGACGGTACTTACACTGCTTGGCACACGCTGGCTAATTACACTGGCTTTCCCATTTTCTATGCTCCTGTTTGCGCTCCCGGTCTGGAGTCCGTTCGTACCAACATTGGTAAGATTGAGCGCAAATTTTGCCGAGTTTGGCATCCGCGCCTCCGGTGTGCCTGTGTATCGAGACGGCGCATATTTTGTTGTTCCCAGCGGCTCCTGGTCCATTGCAGACACCTGTAGTGGCGTTGCATTCCTGAGTACGTGTCTCTTACTCGGAGTGCTCTACGCGTGGAGCATTTATCAGTCCCCAATAAAGCGCATTGCCTTCGTCGTCGGCTCGGCCCTTATTGGCATCGTTGGCAATTGGATACGCGTATACCTGACGATCATGATCGCGCACCATAGTAACAATCGACTTTTGCGTGATGATCACTACCTTTTCGGTTGGTTGTTGTTCGCCGTTTTTTTGTCTGTATTTTGTTGGTTTGGGTGGCGTTATCGCGATGCAGTGGAGTCGAAAGCGGACACCGGCTTACTGAGTCGAGACACCGTCGTCGCACCCGCGACGCGATGTGAAGCAACGGTACAAAAAAACTTTGCCGTCGCGGTAATGATACTGGCGACACTTGTGCTTTGGCCGCTCATCGAATCGAAATTGTCGTCTGATGGTGATACGCGCACGATAGCAGTCGAAAATATTGCGCCACAAGGCGGTTGGTCGCAAGCTGTGCAATCGTCAACGGAATGGATGCCTGAGGTACGCAATCCGTCTGACACGCGCATTCAATCGTTCGAAAAAAACGGCCGACGTGTCGACGTTTTTGTTGGGGTGTATCGAAATGAAACATGGGATTCTAAGCTGGTGACCGTGTCCAACCGCCTTGCGGGGGCAGACAACCCGAATTGGAGTGTTGCTGATCGAGGCACTGCAGTTGCAGACATCTCGGGTACACGGCTAAACGTAAGGACGGGCGTAGTACTCAGTCACAGCAGCCGCGTACTTGCATGGCATTGGTATTGGATTCATGGACTCTCTACGGGAAACGACCTGCGTGCAAAACTAGAGCAACTAGTGTTACGCCTGCAAAGATTACAAACTGCACCTGCGTGGGTTGCTATTTACACGAACGCAAACGTCTCCACAGAGGTCTCATCAAAAATTCTGCTGGATTTTATGCATGACATGGACGGATCGATAGAAAGTGCATTGGCTCGAACGGCAAGGAAATAATGCGTAGAGGAGAAAGTATATTGTTAGCGTGCGTTTACAAATCTTTTCCGCCTGAAACGCTCACCAAATGGGGGTCTGTACATGTTTAAACTGGTGGGAATCGAATTGGTCCATGCCGTGCTCGGCCCCTATGTCTTTTGATTTGTCGCGATGAATTTGGCATGCAATACGCCCATTCTGCGGTACAGTAATGCTGAATGAGACGTTACATCGCGCACCTTGCCTAACTCGCTACTTTACGCACCGACAATTTGGAGCTACGGCTTTGCGGCGTTGATTTTCACCGCGTTCGCCGTGCGGCTAGCGCTGAGTTGGCGCGGTGGCCGACGAGCTTACGTCGTTTTCGGTGCAGCGGTGGCGAGCACACTTTGGGCCGCTTGCGTATTTGCGGCGCTGAATTTTTCGATCCCGGAATTGTGGTTACTAGCGCGAATTTTTGACGTGGCTCGACTCGGCGCATGGCTCGCGTTCTTGATGCTTCTGCTTGGTGAGTGGCCTGAAATGCCTGTGACCGCGAACCAATTTAACTCACGTTCCTGGCGTCTTGTCGGAACAATAGCATTGCTAATCGCGGCAGTGATACTCCCAGAGGATTTGCCTTGGCACAGAGTCTCCAGAGAGGGCGGGACGACAGGCGTATTTCTCGTCCTGCTCGGCATATCGGTTCTCGGCCTTGCCTTGACGGAGCAACTCTATCGACGCACGCCGGAAAACCGCCACTGGGCCATCAAACCGCTTGTCATCGGACTCGCGGGAATGTTTGCCTTCGACCTCATCATGTACGCCGAAGCGGTATTGTTCAAACAACTTGACCCCAGCATGTGGGCCACGCGCGGTGTTACCCATGCCTTCGTCGTTCTATTTGTCGCAGTGGCAACGGCGCGCAATACGTCCTGGACGATTGATTTGCACGTCTCGCGCAGTCTCGTGTTTCATTCCACGACAGTGCTAATTGTCGGCGGTTGTCTTTTAATCGTTGCTGGTGCAGGTTACTGGGTACGGCTTTTCGGAGGCGGATGGGGCCAGACGCTGCAAATCGCGTTTGTGTTTGCTGCGCTACTTTGCATCGCGGCACTTGTATTGTCCGGAAGTTTGCGCTCGCGGTTGCGGGTGTTCATCAACAAGAATCTTTTTTCCTATCGATACGACTACCGCGAGGAGTGGTTGTTATTTACGCGTCTCTTGGGCACGTCGGAAGGCGGGGAAAATCTGCACGAAAAGGTAATTCACGCGCTCGCAAATCTGGTGGAAAGCAAAGGGGGCGCGATCTGGCTGGAACGCGATGGTGTGTTTTGCCAAGTTGCGCGGGTGAACTTGCCCGCAGTTGGTGAACCCGAATCGATTTTGAGCTCGCTGTCTTCCTTTCTCAGTCGAACCGGTTTGGTCATTCGAATCGACGAAGTAACGGGTGCATCGGACCTTTATCAAGGGCTTTACCTGCCGGAATGGCTAGTCACCCAGCAGGACGCGTGGCTGGTGATTCCATTGCCCTGCGGCTCGGATCTTATTGGATTTGTTGTGCTTGCCCGTCCCCGCACCGCAATCGATATCAATTGGGAGGTGCTCGATCTACTGAAGACGGCGAGTCGGCAAGCAGCAAGTTATCTCGCGCAATTTCGTGCGAACGAAGCTTTACTGGAAGCAGAAAAGTTCGATGCCTTCAATCGCATGTCGGCATTTGTTGTGCATGATTTGAAGAACCTGATCGCACAGCTCGCATTGCTGCTCAAGAACGCGGAGCGACATCGGGACAATCCTGAGTTTCAAGCAGATATGCAGGAAACTATTGAGCACGTTGTCGAACGCATGAACCGGCTGATGCTTCAACTCGCGGCGGGTGCAACGCCCGGCGTCAAGACGCGACCAGTCGATGTACGGGCGTTGATTGATCGCGTCGTCACCGCCAAACGCGAATACCGCGCGGCCATTGACGTAGAATCTGGACAAATTCTCCGCGCACTGGCGCACGATGAGCAGCTCGAGCGCGTAATCGGCCACATCTTGCAAAACGCGATCGAGGCAACCGAAATCAAAAACGGTCGAATAACAATACGCGCTTACCCAGAAGCGGATTATGCGGTGATAGAAGTTGTCGATACTGGGATTGGCATGACGGATCAGTTCGTACGCGAGCGCTTGTTCCGGCCGTTCCAAACGACGAAGCCACAAGGAATGGGCATTGGCATGAATGAGAGCTTTCAATACATCAATGAAATTGGCGGTCGAATCGCGGTGGAGAGCGTCAAGAACGCCGGGACTTGTTTCCGTGTGTTTCTGCGTATCACTGGCAATGGCACGATGCCCAACCCAACGCAAGAGAATGCATGAACGATATTAAGCGAAAGCCCTTGTTAATCGTCGAGGATGATCCGGCCCTGCAAAAGCAAATGCGGTGGGCGTTTGATC
>JAYURJ010000288.1:0-23114 GCA_043756275.1 Betaproteobacteria bacterium
CATTCAGCCAATGACCAAGGTGCTGCACGGTGGTGCCTCGGTTGCGCTCGCAGAAACGCTTGGCAGTAGCGCAGCTTACTGCTGCGTGGATGCCGACAAGTTTTTTGTCGTTGGCCTGGAAATCAACGCCAATCACATCCGCAGCGTACGCGATGGCTGGGTGATCGGTACCGCGCGGCCAATCCATCGCGGCAGGACAACGCAGCTATGGGAAATCCGCATCACGGACACAGCCGACAAGCTGGTATGCATCTCGCGCTTGACGATTGCGGTGCTCGAAAAACCAGTCTCTTGAGTTTTTCCTTGAAAATCCACGCAACGTGAAGCGTCTGCAAGCGCGCTTCTTCGCCCCTTATCGCGCATTTTTCGCGCAGCCCGATGTGACAGCGATGGTCGTCGTTGCGTGGCTGTCGCGCATGCCGGTCGGTATGATCGGCCTGGCAATGCTGATGTTTATGCGTGAATCGCTCGGCGACTTCAAAGCGGCGGGCAGCGTGGTCGGCGTTTATTTTGTCTCGATGGCGGTGTTTGCACCCGTGTGTGGCCGCGTCATTGATCGCGTCGGCCCGCACTGGCCGTTGCGCGTTACCGGCATATTGAACAGCGTGTTCTTGGCGCTGCTATTCGTGGTTGTCACGCAGAAAATGCCGCAAGCCATCATCATGCTCGCTGCCTTTTTCGCCGGTGCATTTGCGCCACCAATTGCTGTGCTCACGCGCACCCTGTGGCGGCATCGCTTCCCGGATGAGGTGAATCGCCGTATGGCCTTTTCGGTCGATTCAATCATGATCGAACTTAACTTCACCATTGGCCCCGCGTTGATCGCGCTGGTGATTGCCGGATTCGGCGCGAAGGTGGCGTTCGCGCTGGCGTTGATCGTCACGTCTGGCGCATTCATTGTTTTTCTGTTCACGCCTGCACTGAAATACTGGCAGCAGGAGTCACACATTGAACGCCATTTGTTAGGTCCGCTGACAGAACCAAAATTGGTCGGCCTCTTCGTTGCCACCTTCGGGCTGACATTTTCTTTTGGCATTCTGGAAGTCGGCTATCCGGCATTCGCCACCCACCTTGCTATGCCGGTGCTGGCGGGCATTTTGCTCGGCGTGAACTCATTGGGCAGCGCAGTGGGCGGCGCGATTTACGGCGTGCTGCATCCAAAGGCCCCCCTGGAGCGCCAGTTCGCGTTGGCCATCGGCATCATGGCCGTACCATTTCTGTTGCACTGGTGGGTGGATCAGGTCGTTGTGTTTGCTGTGATCGCGTTTTTTGCAGGCACCCTTATCGCGCCCGCATTGACAGCGCAAACGCTGCTGATCACACGCATCGTGCCGAACAAATACGCGACCGAAGCATTCACATGGTCGGCGACATTTATCGTCAGCGGCATTGGCATCGGCATGGCCGCTGGTGGTGCAGTGGCGGAGATTATCGATGTGAAATCGACATTCCTGCTCGGCAGTATTGTGCTGGCGGGAATGTCGATTGCGGCGTTGTTGTTGCAGCCGGGGCCGGGAAGTAATTCACAAGCTTGAGTTGGGCGTTGCCCATTCTTGCCGGTCGCCGCCGTCGAACTTGCAGAATCGCGCAAACGTCTGATTTCCGCTAAGCAAACAAAATATTGTTTTTGAAAATTGCTATGCACGGTTCTCATTGTTCGCAAAACCGTTCAGACTGCGCTTGGCAAGCAAGGAGATTCACGTACTTATTCAAGCGTCAATCTATCCAGATCCTGTGAATGAGCCAATGGAGCATCATGCCTAGATTCTTGAAGCAACTATTTGCCTGCGCCCTGCTGAGCGCGGTTATCGGCCACGCGGGCGCAGAAAACCTCGTGTCCATCAAGAACAAAGCGCTGCCCGCATTTTCCGGTTCGCCGGAACTCGTATTTGTGGCATCCGGGCAGCCCATCATTGTTCAGCGCAATCAGCTTTGGCGGCTCGACGAGAACCGCAATGCGTGGGCCCTGATGACCTGGCAGCCTTCAGGAAAGATTGTCGGCACGATCGCGAACGGGCAGCGCCCGTACTTACTGCTTGAAACCAGCGCCGGGCAAGGCATTAACCGCATTGAACTATATCCTGATGCAACATTGCCGCCCGCTAAGTTGCTGCCGCCCCTTTCCGTGCCACTGACGAACGCCAAAGGTGCGGTGCTTGGCGGTGTGCTGTATTTGCTTGGTGTTGCGCCGGATGGAACGACGCATTGGCTATCCATTGATCCTGCAGCCCCGCTGCCAGTGTGGAACACTCTGCCGGTGCCGCCGCTAGTCGCAGCCGAAGTCACTTCAGTGGTGGCGCAGGATTCTGCGGTCTACTTCACCATCAGGAAGGCTGAAGGCAAGGGGGACTTGTTATGGCGCTGGACATCGGTAGCCGGTTGGAGCCAGAAGGGTGCGTTGCCCGGTGCTGTTGTCGACGGGGCGGCACGTGCTACCGGTCAGGCGCATTTGTTGTTCCTCGTTCAAGCCAGCGCGACTGCGTCAACGCCACGCATGTCGAGATGGATCACCTATCACACCATCACTAATGCGTTTTCAACCCAGGGCGATGCCGTTACCGCAGAGCCACGGCGTGGGTCCAGTTTGGGTGACGGTATCGTTTGGGAACACGCAGGGAAGGCGCCGGCAACTGCAGAATTCAACCTTTCGGAAATTGAAGGCAGCAAATTGCTGCTGCGCCCGCTCGACTGGGCCATGATTATCATCTACCTGGTCGCCATCGCCGGCATCGGTGTCTACTGCTACTGGCGCGAAGAAAAGCAGTCGACATCCGAATTTTTCGTTGGCAACCGCACCATCCCTTTTTGGGCCGCTGCGGTGAGTCTGTACGTCACCAGCACCAGTTCCATCGGCTATATCGCCACGACCGCCAAGGCCTTTGCCACCAACTGGCAATACCTGGTGGGCAATATCGTTGGCGTGTTTGGCCTTGTCTTTGTGGCGATCTGGATTGTGCCGATGCTGCGTCGGCTGCGCCTGGTTTCCGTTTTTGACTATCTGGAACAACGCTTTCATCCCTCTGTGCGGATGATGGCGAGCGCGATGTGCATCGTGTTGCACCTCGGCGGTCGCATGAGCATCATCCTTTTCCTGCCCTCGCTGGCAATCGCGACCATTACCGGTTTTGACATGGTGTGGAGCATCCTCATCATGGGGCTGGTGACGATAGGCTATACCGCGCTGGGTGGGATGAGGGCCGTGATCTGGACTGACTTTGTGCAATTGTTCGTCAAGGTTGGCGGACTGGTATTCGTATTGATATTCATTCTTTATAAGCTCGATGGCGGTATGGGTGAGCTGGTCGCTTCGGCCGAAGCTGCGGACAAGATGAAGATGCTCGACTGGAGCTTTGACATTACCAAGGCAACCGTCTGGGGTTTTATCTTTGTCGTGCTCATGGAAACGGTGCTGACTTTCCCGAAGGATCAGGTGTTGATGCAGCGCGTATTTACGACCAAGTCCGACAAGGAAGCGGGTAAATCGGTTTGGTTGTTCGCCGCGATCATCATCCCCGGTGCCTGGTTGTTCTATCTGATCGGCACCGGGCTATGGGTGTTTTATCAGAATCATCCGGAACGAATGAATCCGCTGCTGTCGGTCGATGCGACCTTTCCACTCTTCATCGCGGCCGAACTTCCGGCTGGGGTCACGGGCCTGATGATCGCCGGCATTTTTGCCGCCTCGATGGCGACTTGTTCCAGCATTATGAATAGCGTCGCGACGATGGTATCGGTGGATTTCTACGAGCGGCTGGCGAAGAATCCAACCCAAGTGGTGAGCATTCGCCTGGCCGAGATTGTCACGGTCGTGGCTGGCTTGATCGGCATTGGTCTGGCACTCCTTCTCAGCCGTTACAACATCGGCTCATATCTGGATGTGGCGCTCGAAATGTATGGACTGTTAGGCGGCGGATTCGGCGGGGCTTACACATTGGGCATGTTTAGCCGGAGAGCAAATTGGCAGGGTGTCCTGATCGGCATGGTCGCCAGTATTGTATTGACCTTTGCCGCATGGTCAGTGAATCTTGTGCATCCCTTTATCTATCTCGGCATCGCCATTCTTATTTCCATTGTCTTCGGTTATATCGGCAGCCTGTTTTTTCCGCCACCGGCTCCTGAGTCTCTTGAGGGGTTGATCGTCCAGCGATAATTGTTGTTATCCCCGCATGCAAGTCGCTTGCCGCGTTGCCAAAACCGCGCATCGCAATCTCGCATCATCGGCATTAAACACGGTGGTGAGGAGCGATGCGATAAAGAAATAAAAAATATGTTCTGAATATGCCTTTGAATGGTTTTTATTTCTAACAAATGCGCCCAGACTCGTGCAAACAATAAGAATGGCTTGCGACAGATTCAGCTTTTGCATCCTGTCTATTCCGCGCTTTCGAAACACCAACCATAGGTGACCGAAGCATCTTCTGACCCATAATCACAACTCCCGGACAACCATGAAAACACTTCCCAAAATGAAAGACACCGTCACCGCTACATTGTCGGCGCTGATGTTTGCAACGATGACCACAGCCAGTCTCGCCCAGGAAGCTGCCAAGGCCAAGCCAGACGACGGCAAAGACACCCAAACGGTCGAGACCATCACGGTAACCACAGGCAGCCGCGCTGCCAAGGCCGTCGACAAGATTCCCGGCGCAATCACGGTGATTTCCAAGGAAGAGATTGCGGACACACTGAAGCTGACCCAGGACGCAACCGCCATCCTAGCGCGGACGGTGCCGGGTTATTCTGAGGCTACGCAACAAATGTCCAGCAATGGAGAAACATTGCGTGGACGCACCGCCCTTCGTTTGTTTGACGGCGTTCCCCAGACCATCCCGTTGCGCGAATCAAACCGCACCAGTGTTTTCACTGATCTGGGAATTATCGAACGTATTGAAGTCATCAACGGGCCATCCGCGTCGGAGGGTATTGGCGCGTCCGGCGGCATCATCAATTATTTGTCCAAAACGCCCACTAAAATGGGCAACGAATTTTCCCTTACATCGCAATACGAGTTGCAGGGGCGTGATGACAGTGGCGGCTGGAAGGTAGGATTTATTGGTGCCCACAAGAACGATTCGTTCGATGTGCTGGTGGCGACATCCTCCGCTGACCGCGGCATGGAGTATGACGCGCGTGGTCGCAGGATAGGCATGGGACAGAGCGGCGCTTCAAACGACTCCGAGACCAAGAACCTGTTTGCGAAACTTGGCGCCAACTTCGGGGCCAATGACGAACAACGCCTTACAGTAACCTCGAGCCGCTTCTTCATGCGCGGCAAGGGCAACTACCTTCAACAGGTGGGTAGCCGTGCGCTCGAATTGACCGACACGTCTGTTAGGGGAAAAACGCCCGGCGGACAGACCGAGTTCAACGAATTCAATCAGAGCATTTTGACGTACAAACATTCTAACTTGCTCGGCGGCGCGCTCAATATTCACCTCTACCGGGCCGATCAGCACGCGCGGTTCCTGTCCGAATGCGGCACCACTGACTGTCTTCCACTCAAAAGCGACAACTCGAACCTGAATCGGGGCAAGCAGGATGCGCGAATTGCGGCCGTTGGTACACTCGTGGAGCAATCCGAAATTCAATCCAAGAAACGAGGAATCCGCACCAACTGGAGCACCGACCGTCTGGCGGGAATCAATGATCTTGAATTGAATGCCGGTGTCGATGTCGTGCAAGACACCGCACAGCAAAGGCTCGCCCTCACAGACCGCCTGTGGGTGCCACCCATGCAGTACAAAAGCACGGCGCCGTATGCGCAGCTCTCCTATAACGCCGGACCCGTGACGGTGAGCGCAGGTGTGCGTCACGAGGGCGGCGAGCTCAGTGTCGATAGTTATACCACCGTGTGGGCCACACGCAATCCTTCTGTGGTGGGTCTGGGTGGCTTTGATGTAGCTGGCGGCACGCTGAAATATTCCGAGTCGCTGCCAAACTTTGGGGTGGTCGTGCGATTGCCGCAAGGCTGGTCGGCCTTCGCTTCCTACAGCAAGGGTTTTACGCTGCCAAACGTGGGCATTCCACTGCGTAACGTCAACGTCCCGGGCAGATCAGTGGCGGGTCTGTATGCTGACCTGCAAGCGGTCGTCAGCGATAACAAGGAAATCGGCTTTACCTGGCGCACCAGCAATGGTTATTTGACTGGTTCGACCTACCGTTCGTATTCCGAGCTGGGTGCTTCCATTGCGGGCAACGCGACCGTTGGTGATTTCGTCCTCACGCGGAAACCCGTTGAGATAAAGGGCTATGAAATTTCCGGCGAATACGTGTTCAGCAAAGCGCTAAAGGCGAATGCACTGTACTCGCACATGAGCGGCTCGACTTCGGCGACACAGGTGGTGCCGGGGCTGCCACTGCCTGCGCGGACGATTGAACTCAATACCAACGACATCAGCCCCAACAAACTGACTACATCGGTCACGTGGAAGTACAGCGACGCCGGCAGTCTGCGGCTGGGATCGGCGACGTACTTCGACCTCGATACCAACATCGGGAAACCGCAGGAGGTGCGTTCCAAGGGCCACACGACCTTCGATGTGAGCGCAAATTACGACCTGAAAAAGTACGGCAACGTCTCTCTGGGCATCGACAATGCCACCAACAAGTACTACCTCCTGAACTTCTCCAGCTTTGACTTGTTCCAGAATTACTTCGCGGGTCGCGGTCGGAAGGTGACGCTGTCTCACACCATCAAGTTCTAATCAAAAGCTGGTCACCTTTCATCATCGGTTGTTTCTTTCCGGAAACAGCCGATGCTGGATCGGACGGACTCTCCACTCTGTCCGCACAGCTGTGTTGCTGTTTTGACAACATGATATCCACTTCACAATAGCTGAACGCACTCGAATCTACTGCCTTGTGCGCTTCAGGAACCTCAAATGAAACTGCCTGTTTCCCTGCTTTGGAATTTTGCGTTCAGCTTTGTATGCGTGAGTGCTGCGGCGCAGACTGTTTCGCCTCTTCCAGTCTCGCTTGCTTCCAGAGAGGGTTTCTCCGATGCGCGGCTCGAGCGCTTGGGCAATTTCATGCAAGCCAATATCGGTTTGGGCAACTATCTTGGTGCGGTGACGCTGATTTCACGCAATGGCAGAATCGTCGATTGGCGCAGTCACGGGTATCTCGATCTGGCAAAGAAAATGCCCATGACGCAGGACGCGATCTTCCGCATTTATTCGATGACCAAGACCGTTACCTCGGTGGCGGTACTCATGCTGATGGAGGAAGGCAAACTCGGACTCGAGGATCCGGTCGGCAAATTCATTCCGGAATTTACAGATACCAAGGTATTTTCCGGCGGTACTGCGGACGCGCCGCAGATGCGCGCCGTCAAACGACCCATTACCATACGCCATTTGCTGACCCACACAGCAGGCTTTGCCACCCATGGCGCGACAGGCGACGAAGCGGTGAGGCTGTTCAATCGCATCGACCTTCATCAGTCGCCGACATTGAAGGCCTACACCGATGACGTCGCGCAGCAACCGCTGGCCACGGATCCTGGCGAACGCTTCGCCTACGATGGCGTTTCACTCGTCGTGTTGAGCCGTCTGGTCGAAGTTGTTTCAGGAATCACGTTCGACGCATTTCTGCAGCAAAGAATCCTGTCGCCATTGGGGATGAACGACACGGGCTTCAGCGTCCCACAGGCAAAACGGGGGCGGGTGGCCGACATGGTCACAACCACTGCGGACGGCCGCTTAGCGATGGCGGCGACGCATGACGCATCCCATCCCGGCGAGTCGCTCAATCCGTATCCGAGTGGGGCGGGCGGCCTCTATTCGACTGCTGGGGATTACGCGCGTTTTTGCCAGATGCTGCTGAACGGCGGTTCACTCGATGGTGTGTCTCTACTTGGCCGCAAATCTGTCGAGCTGATGATGATGAATCATCTCACCCACCTGAACCCTCCAGTTAACGGATTCAGCATGGCGGAGGGTTTCGGCCTCGGCGGCTATGTGGTGCTGGATGTGGCGCGCAGAGGTCGTTTGGGCTCGGTCGGACAGTTTGGCTGGTCTGGCGCGGGCTCGACTTACTTCACGATTGATCGTCAGGAGAAGTTGATCGCGATATTGCTGATGCAACATTTGCCGCAGGGCCTGCCGAAAGATCCGCCCAAAATCAGCGGCAGGTTTTATGACCTCGTCTATCAGTCACTCGTCAACTAGATCGACGTAAACGGAACATGATCCTCGTCGCCGGCTCAGCCAATCTCGATTTCGTCGTGCGCGCATCGCACATTCCGTCGCCCGGTGAAACGGTGTTGGGACGCGAATTCAAAACGTTTCCCGGTGGCAAGGGCGCCAATCAGGCAGTCGCGTGTGCGCGCTGCGGTGGAGTTGAAACACAGATGTTGCTGGCGCTGGGAGACGATGCCTTCGCAGTACCCATCGAGACATCCCTGAAATCTGCGGGCGTGCGAACGCATGTGCTGCGAGTGCCTGATCAGCCAACGGGCACAGCGTTTATTTGCGTGTCCGATGCCGGCGAAAATACGATCACTGTTGCGCCCGGTGCCAATAGCTGCTTGCGTGACGCACATCTGCCCCCGCTCGATGGTGTCTCCCACCTATTGCTACAGTTGGAAATTCCGATAGAGACGGTTGAGGCCTATGCGCAACGTGCACGCGCGCAGGGCATCAAGGTGATGTTGAATGCCGCGCCAGCGCAAACGCTGTCGGCAGAATTGCTGTCCTTCACTGATGTGTTGGTGATCAATGAAGAGGAACTGGCAAGGCTCACGAATTGCCACGGCAATGTAGCGCAATGCCTCTCCCAAATAGCGGTTGCCTGCGTTGTGGTCACGCTGGGCAAACAAGGCTGCATTGCGCGCCTCAACGGCGAGTTTCTTACTCAGCCGGCCTTTGCAGTCGACGTTGTTGACACCACGGCCGCTGGCGATACCTTCTGCGGCGTGCTGGCTGCATCCTTGTCCAGAAATCTCGGCATGCAGGATGCGCTACTGCAGGCCAGTGCCGCCAGTGCACTTGCGTGCACTCGTCTAGGTGCTCAGCAAAGCATTCCTACCCGAACCGATGTCTTGGCTTTCCTGCGCATCAGTCCTGTAACCAACGAAGAGCAGCATGCAACACTGCGTCAGTTTTGCGGGTTTGAGCATCACAAACCGAAGCCTGAGGCCGAACGCGTTAGACAACCATGAATCGTACTAGCCATGACCAATGACAATTCTTTTGATGCAGGCAATTCGGCCGAACTGCCGCCAGGTGAAAAAGGGGCGAAGCCGTTTACCGAAGGCTTGCCCCACACCATGGGCCCATACCTGCCGGTGCCTGGCAAAGTGCCAAGTTGGCCGTACACGAACATCGGCATGTGGAAAAACGACGTGCCGTCACTTGCGCAAAGTTGGCGGGATGCGTTCAAGGTTTGGAAGCGCGAGCATCTGATTCGCCTGGGCTACAACGATCTCCAGTATCAGCGCGAAGACCTGAAATGGTCGCAGCGAAATTTTGTGCACGTACAAATGATGGTCGAGGATCGCTATTTTTACGACCCGGTCAAGCGCCAATACACCATTGACAGGTATCTCGATGACCTGGAGCACCGTTATGGCGGCGTTGACAGTGTGCTGATCTGGTTCGTCTATCCCAACATCGGCATTGACGACCGCAACAAGACTGAACTCGCCTCCGATTTGCCGGGCGGCATCGCGGGCCTTGCGCAGGCCGTTGCAGATTTCCACAAGCGCGGCGTGAAAGTGTTCCTGCCAACCATGCCATGGGATCACGGCACCAACGACCCGATGAAGAGCGACTGGGACGCAATCGTTGAACTGGCAAAGGCGGTCAACGCCGACGGGGTCAATGGCGACACTTATAGTGGTGTGCCGCTGGCTTTTCGCGAGGCCTCGGACCGGATGAATCATCCGCTGGTGTTCCAACCGGAAGGAGTTGTGTTGTTGCGCGAAGGGCTGATCTGGAATAACCAGAGCTGGGGCAAGGCCGTCAAGGAGATGAAGGACATCATCCCGATCGTGAGCAAGTTGAAGTGGCTGGAACCGCGCCACATGATCAACTTGGAGAATCGCTGGGGCCGGGACCGCAAAGACGACCTGCACTTCATCTTCTTCAATGGTGTGGGTTATAACGCATGGGAAAACGTCTGGGGAATCTGGAATCAGTTTACTGATCGCGATGCGTCGGCCTTGAAACGAATCGCGGCCATCTATCGCCAGTTTCCGACGCTGATGGTCAGCCTCGACTGGGAGCCGTATGCGCATACTTTGCAGAACGGTGTCTTCTCAAGCGGCTTTCCTGGCTCCGACTGCACGTTGTGGACCATCGTGAACCGCAACGAGTTCGACATGGATGGAGAACAACTGACGGTTGTTCACGAGGACGGTACGTCCTATGTCGACATCTGGCATGGGGTGCCGCTAAAGGCAAAAATCAAGAACGGACACGCGACTTTTTCGCTGGCACTGGAAGCGTACGGATTTGGTGCGGTACTCGCCGTGCGCGATGGCAAGACTATCCCAGGCCTTGACGGGTTTCTGCAAAAAATGGCGGCTCATGCAAGCGTACCTCTAACAGCGTTGTCAGCCAAATGGACCCCGCTGAAACAACATCTTGTCGATATTGCACCGACCAGGGTGGCGACGAGTGCGCCTCCGGACATGCAGTTGATCCCGGCGAGCACGTTTGATTTTATCGTTCACGGGGTCGAGATCGAAGGCTACACCGCGGGCGGCACCGGCGTTCAATATCCGTGGGAGAGTGTCCCCCGACGTTTTCACCGGCGAACGCTCGATATTGATGCGTTCTATATCGACCGTACACCGGTCACGAATGCCCAGTTCAAAAAATTCATCGATGGCAGCCGCTACCACCCGCTTGACGACCATCACTTCCTGAAAGACTGGGTAGATGGTGCACCACCAGCCGGATGGGAAAATAAACCCGTGACCTGGGTGTCGATCGAAGACGCTCGTTCCTACTGCGTCTGGGCTGGCAAGCGACTGCCGCGTGAATGGGAGTGGCAGTATGCTGCGCAGAGCGCGGATGGTCGACTCTATCCTTGGGGAAACAGTTGGGATGCAAGTGCGGTGCCACCACTCAACAAAGGACGCAACCTATTACCTCCGGCTGATGTCGACGCGCATCCGCGCGGTGCCAGCCCATTCGGCGTGGTGGATCTCGTCGGCAACGTGTGGCAATGGACCGATGAGTTCGTCGATGAACACACGCGCGCAGCTGTGCTACGCGGCAGCAGCAGTTACGAAGCGCAGTCATCCCATTGGTATTTCCCGCAGGCCTATCGGCTTGACCAGCATGGCAAATACCTGTTGATGGCACCTTGCAAGGACCGCTCTGGTTGTCTTGGTTTCAGGTGCGTTGTCGATGCATAGCTCGGGCGCATTGTTGACAAGCAAGCCGGTGTTGCCAGCGCCGCAAGTCTCACTTGGCGGTTTGCTGGGAAAAGCATTGTCGGCAAACCACACGGGCCGGCTGTCGCATTTCATTGTCGATGAAACCAGTCCCGCCATTGCGCTATACGGTGCTGAAGCGGTGAGCCGCAATCGTGAAGGCGACTGGTACGGCGAACACGCCGGCAAATGGCTTTATGCTGCCGCAAAAGCAGCGACCCGGACTGGCGACGACAAACTCGCGTCGAGCGTGCAGCGAGTGGCCGACTATCTGGTTGGACTTCAGGATGCCGATGGCTACTTGGGAACCTACGCACCCGAAGTGCGTTTTATGCGCAAGCAGGCACCGGGGCCGCGCACGTGGAATGGCGCACCGGGCAGGCGCACTTGGGACATTTGGAACCACACTTGTTTGATTCTTGGGTTACTGGAAGCGTATAAACTCTTCCCCGAGTCAGGATATCTGGCTGCGGCAAGTCGCATCGGCGATCTATGCTGGCAAACATTAACGGCTGATCAGATAAACATCACTGAGCTTGGTCTTCATCATGGCATGTCGGCCACTGTGCTTCTTGATGCCGCCATCGACCTTCACGTCGTGACAGGAGACCGAAAGTATCTTAATTTGGCGACGTTAATTCTGGAGCAAGCCAATCAACGTCCGGAACTGGACTTGTTGGAACAGGCGCTGGCCGGCACTGATGCGGCTGACATATCGACCGGCAAGGCCTATCAACTCTGCTGGAACTTGGTCGGCTTGGCCAAGCTGCATAAGATTACCGGCAACTTGCAATATCTTCGCGCGGTGGAAAATTTGTGGGCTTCAATTCGTAAGCACCATCTCACGCTGGGTGGGGGCCCATGGGGAGGCGTCGGCCTTCGCTCGCGCGAGATATTCAATCACCATAGTGTCTTTAGCCCTCATGGATACGTGGAAACCTGCTCAATTTTGTCGTGGATCCAACTGAATCGCGAGCTATTCGCCATCAGTGGCGAAGCAAAGTACGCAGAGGAAATCGAGTGCGCCGCGTACAACGATTTGCTCGGCGCATGCGCGCCGAACGGAGAGGACTGGTGCTATTACTCGTTCCCCAATGGTCGGCGCGTTTACACCACCTATTGGCGCTGTTGCAAATCCAGCGGCGCGATAGCACTGGAGGAGTTGCCCGGCATTGCCTATAGCCAGACCGCAAATCAAGACTTGGTCGTTAACCTCTATGGCCCAAGTCACGCCACACTTCCCACGCACGCGGCTGGCGTCGTCAACCTTGAGCAGATCACCAACTACCCTTTCGATGGTGATATCCGCATTGTGGTCAACCCGGAAATCACGGCAACATTTTCCATCCTGCTGCGCATCCCGACGAGGGCGAATGAGGCAATCATTGCGGTAAACGGCGTCGATTGGAAACACGTTGCTGTACCGGGAACCTATGCCGCCGTGGAGCGCGATTGGCAGCATGGCGATGTAATTTACCTGCGATTGCCGATGTCTCCGGCCATCCACCTGAAGTCCGCTCGCAGTGTGCAAGAATCGACGGGGCCAGACGGGTCACCGATCGAACAGGAGGTCATGCACGTAGACTACCTGGCCATTACGCGCGGTCCGCTGGTATATGCCACTGGTCTGGTCGACGGTTTCAAAATGCAGGAGACAATTCTTCTGCCAGCTTCTCAGGGGGACAGCCTGCTTGAAGTGATCGAAACGCCGCCAGGATGCGACGGGCCGGCGATTAAGTTAAATCTTGGCTATCGCCCGCCGTTGAATTTTCAACCTTACTACGAGGCTGGTGGCCGCACCGATGGGGCTTGGCGCCTTACCTGGATGCAAGTCACCCGCGAATCCGCCGAGGACTGGCAGAAACGGACAACTTGAATCCAATGCGCGACCAGTTTCCCGCCTCTGCTAGTTCTGATGCGCCGATGTATGCGCGCGCGCTGCATTCTGTGCCTCCTGAATGAAGGCCTTTACGAGGCGGATGCGAATTGTCGAACGGGACCAAATGATCCCGACCCGGTTTGGCTCGAATGGGTGCGGTAACGGAAGCGTCACCAGACGCAAGCCCTCCGGCCAAGGTCTTGCCCAGTCGGGCACCAGCGAAACGCCCAAGCCGCGATCGACCATGACGGCGATTGCGTTCAGAGCATTGAGTTCGAATCGCTCGTGCGGCGTAATGCCTACGGTACGCAAGTAGTGATCCGCATGATGACCTCCCCATTGATTGCGGTCATACCTGATCAAGGGCTCCGTTGCCAGCAGTTCGTGAGGATCTCGTCCGGCCATACTTTCCGGCGCCAGCACCACGAGCGGCTCCTCGCGCAGCAATTGCCAGCCAATTCGCTTGGACAGCGAAAATGGGCCCTGCATCACGATGGCGGCATCGAGCTCGCCGCTTTCCACCAGCGGGTACATTTCGACCGACGTACTGCGTTTGACGTACACATTGATACGCGGGTATCGCTCCACCATCAGCGCAAGAATGTCGGGCATCATGCCGGTAAGGGCGTTAATACCGGCACCGAGCCGCAATTCACCGGCAGTGACTTCATCATTGGCCACGGTATGCAGATCCACCACATCGCGCAGCAGGTTGCGAGCGCGTTCGAGAATACGTGCACCCGCTTCGGTTACGCTGACGGTGCGGCCCGCGCGCGCAATCAGTGGCGCAGCAATTTCGCGTTCAAGGGTGTGAATTTGCTGGGCGACTGTCGCCGGCGTGATATTCAAGCGGCGTGCCGCCGCCGCCATCGAGCCACTATCGACGACGGTTACAAAAGTATTCAGGAACTGGGTGTCCATCGCAATTATTCCGGAAGCAATAAAAAATGTTGTTTGAATATACCTTCAGGCAGTATTTATTGCCATTGAATTCCCACCGGGTCGATTTCCTTTACCATAGCCGTCATGCGCAGCAAGTTGTTTGTCCCCGCTTCCAGACCTGAACTTTTCAGGAAGGCGCTGTCGAGCCAGACAGATGCAATTTCAATTGATCTGGAAGATTCGGTTGTCGATAGCCGCAAGGCCGAGGCAAGGGCGACAATTCAGGCCTTTTTGCGATCCGACGAGGCGCGCGCCACCACCAAGATTCTGATCGTGCGCGTCAATGCGCTGGACACGGCGCATTTTGAGGCGGATGTTTCGGCGGTCGTGCAGGAGGGACTCGCCATGCTCAATCTGCCGAAGCCGGAATCGCCGAACGACATCCTGAAAGCGGTGGCCGTTCTCGAACGCGCCGAGGCGGCAAATGGCGTCAGCACTGCCGTCACGCTCCTTGCCAACATCGAGACCGCCAAAGCGTTGCGAAGCGCGGTTGAAATTGCTTCAGCTCATCCCAGAGTGGTGGGGTTGCAGCTCGGTTATGGAGACATGTTTGAACCCTTGGGGATCGAGCGTTACGATCCCGCCAATGTCCACGCAGCAATGTTTGCACTGCGGCTGGCAGCAGGAGAAGCGGGTGTGTTTGCGTATGACGGCGCCTATCCGAACGTGCAGGATGCAGCGGGCTATCGTGCGGAAGCAGAAATGGCGCGACACATGGGTTATTGGGGGAAGAGTTGTATTCATCCCAGCCAGATTGCGCTGGCTAACGAAGTGTTTCGTCCAAGCGATGAGGAAATCGCCCAAGCTTTGCAGGTTCTTGAGGCGACGAGCCGGGCGGAGTCGCAAGGTGTCGGCGCATTTGTAGTCGAGGGCAGGATGATTGATATTCCGTTTATCCGTCGGGCCGAGGCGATCGTGGCGATTGCGCGGGAATTGAAATTGCTGGGTATCTAACGACGGAGACTGACAAGAAAATGATCATCAGAAAAAGTAAATCCGGAAAATATTTGGTGCTGGCAATTGGGTTCACTGCATTGCTTGCGACTGTGCCCATTGCGGCGAGCGCCGAGGACAAGTATCCGTCCAGGCCAATAACAATCATCGTTCCCTATCCGCCGGGAGGTTCGAACGACAGCTTTGCAAGGGTCGTCGGCAGAAAGCTCAGTGAAGCGTTGAAGCAGCCTGTCCTGATCGATAACCGACCCGGTGCCGGCGGGAGCATTGGCACTGCGATGGTGGCCAAGGCACCCAGCGATGGCTACACGTTGGCCGTGGTGTCATCCAGCTTCGTCACTAACTCAGCCATTCAGCAAAATCTGCCCTTCGACGCGATCAAAAGTTTTTCACCCGTGGCGATGCTGGCGTCTGGTCCGTTCATCATCGCAGTCCGCGATGGCTTGCCAGTGAAAACGATACCGGAGTTAATCGCGCTCATCAAATCGCAGCCGGGAAAATTGAACTACGCATCGTCCGGTCCGGGCAGCATCAATCAGTTCGCCACGGAGATTTTCAAAGCCGCGGCGGGCCTGGAAATCACCCACGTTCCTTATCGCGGAATGTCACCGGCCACCGTGGACCTGATCGGCGGGCACGTCGATTTGCTCATTGCCAGTGGTCCGTCATTGCTGCCCACAGTACGTTCAGGCAAAGTTCGCGCCATCGGCATCACCAGCGCCAATACCAGTGCGGTAGCACCGGATTTGGTGCCGGTCGCCAGATCAGTTCCCGGCTACAGCTTTGAATTATGGTGGGGCGTGCTATCGCCTGCCGGCACGCTACCTGACGTGGTCAATCGCCTCAATGCAGAACTGAACAAGATATTGGCGAGCACAGAGATGAAGGAATTCTTCCTGCGTGAGGGCGCTGAGCCGTTGATCGTTTCACCCGCGCAATTTACGGCCGTGATTGCTCGCGATATCGCCCAGTTCCAATCGATCGCGAAGCTTGCCTCGATCAAAGCGGACTGATAGAAGGCGATGACTCACGTTAGCGCCGAAGTCGCAATGAACCCGTCTGTCAGGGGCCCATTGACCGACATACGTGTGCTCGACTTGAGCGCATACATCGCCGGCCCATACGGCTGCACGCTGCTCGCCGACATGGGTGCGGATGTCATCAAAATTGAGCCGCCAACAGGCGATAATCTGCGCAAATATCCCTCGACACTCGAGGCCGAGAGCCGTGCGTTTCTTGGCATCAATCGGAGCAAACGGGGCCTGGTACTGGATCTGAAGCGGCCCGAAGGCATGGAGGTCTTGCTGAAACTGGTGGCCTCGGCAGACGTGCTGGTGCACAACTTCCGACCGTCCGTGCCGCCGCGATTGGGCATTGACTATGACCGCTTCAAGGCGGCACATCCCCGGCTGATTTATTGCGTGGTCAATGGCTACGGCGAAACGGGGCCGATGAAAGACAATGCGGGTTACGATCAGGTGCTGCAATCATTGACCGGCATTTGCGCATTGCAGGGCAAGTTTGGCGCGGCACCAGAAATTGTTTATGGCTCGGTGGTGGATTACTACGCAGCAGCGATGGTCGCTAGCGGCGTATCGGCGGCACTGTTTGATCGTGAGCGCACCGGGCAGGGGCAATACGTCGGCGTTTCATTGTTACGTAGTGCGCTGGCGATGCAGTCTGCGCGATTCATATGGGCTGAAAATGAGAGCCGCGACATCGGGCGGGATATGCGCTCCGGTGGTGTCACCGGCATGCATCCGGCTCGTGATGGATTTATTTACCTCTCTGCCAATACGCCACATTTCTGGCAGGCCTTGTGCGAGAAAGTAGGTTTGCCAGAATTGGCTGACGATCCGCGCTACGGGTCCTTGCGCGCGCGCGCTTCAAATGCCGACGAAATCCTGCCCAGACTCCACGCCGCGTTACAGAAGCACACGGCACTTGAATGGGAAAAAATCTTTGGCGAGGCGGTGCCTTGCGCGGCTGCACGTTCAATTGGTGAAATGTTCGATCACCCGCAAGTACTGGCCGAAGAGTTGGTCGCTACCCTGCAACACCCGATCATTGGAACGTACCGGGGCTTTACCAAACCGATCAAGTTCAGCAACACGCCGGGTACCGCGCCGTTTGCGGCCCCGACGATGGGACAACATTCCAGCGAGGTGCTACTGGAGCACGGGTACTCGCTCGAGGATATTGAGCAGTTGCGCAAATTTTGCGTCATTGCCTGAGAAGCTGGCGAACTTGCGCGAACAGTTTTTGTGGCATGCGCTTAGCGCGTCGATCTCATATCAACGTTTCTGCTCGGCAGTACCGTGCTGGCAGGGATGTCGATTGCGGCGCTGTTATTGCAGTCTGGACAGGGAAGTGATGTGCATGGCTAAATTTAGTAGACTCTAGCACTGGCGCGCTTTTCAGGGCGTTTTGCGCCTGAAAGGCAGGTCAAATGGCGATCTACGAAATAATAAGACTGGCCGTCGTTTCGCCGCCCTGAAGCTATAAGTGCTGCTGCCATGCAGCGATTCATTGCTCGCGCCGCCGCCGTTTTGCAGATATTACAACGCGGCTTTCAAAAAAATTCAGGTTGCGCTTACTGAACGCGTGCGAGCCGTTCGCGCTGACGTGAGTGACCTTGGCTTGCATGCGGATAAAACACCTGACGTTTAAGGCAATTGCTGCATTGTTACGGTAGCAGCTCAGCCACCAGATCGTGTTCCTCTGCGGCGACGACCCGCGCGCGCAAAAATTCACCGGGCTGTAATTTCTTGCTCACACCAGTGACGTAAACCACACCGTCAATTTCCGGCGCATCGGCCTTGGAGCGACCAACAGCAATGCGGACACCCTTTTCACCCACGGCCAGACGATCAACCAGCACATCGATTTCCAGCCCTACCTTGGCTTGCAATCGTTGTTGGCTGATCTTTTCCTGATGCGCCATAAAGCGCGCTTGCCGTTCTTCGCGCAATTCTTTGGGCACGGGGTCGGCAAGCTCATTGGCTTTGGCACCTTCGACCGGCGAGTAAGCAAAGCAACCAACACGATCAAGTTGCGCTTGGGTCAAAAAATCGAGCAGTTCTTGAAACTCGGCTTCGGTCTCGCCGGGGAAACCGGCAATGAAGGTGGAGCGAATGGTTAGATCTGGACAAAGTTTCCGCCACGCCTGAATGCGCTCGAGTGTTTTCTCAGTGGCTGCGGGACGTTTCATTAATTTCAAAATGCGCGGATTGGCGTGCTGGAAGGGGATATCCAGATATGGCAGGATTTTGCCTTCACTCATCAGCGGAATGACTTCGTCCACGTGCGGATACGGATACACATAATGCAAACGCACCCAGGGTTTATCAGCGCCGTCGATACTGCCCAAGGCTTCACACAATTCTGTCATGCGTGTTTTCAGCGGGCGACCGTTCCAGAAGCCGGTACGATATTTCACATCAACACCATATGCGCTGGTGTCTTGCGAAATCACCAGCAATTCCTTCACGCCGGATTTAACGAGATTTTCTGCTTCCTGCATTACGCTGCCCACCGGTCGGCTGACGAGATCGCCACGCATCGCCGGGATGATGCAAAAAGTGCAGCGATGATTGCAGCCTTCGGAAATTTTCAGGTACGCGTAGTGCTTCGGGGTGAGCTTGATGCCCGCTGCGGGAACGAGATCGATAAACGGATCGTGCGGCTGCGGCAAATGCGCGTGCACGTGCTGCATGACTTCATCTCTGGCATGCGGCCCCGTGACTGCCAGCACCTTCGGGTGTATCTGTTTGATGAGGTTGCCACCGCCCTGCCCCGCTTTGGCGCCCAGACAACCGGTAACGATCACCTTGCCGTTTTCTGCAAGCGCTTCACCAATCGCATCAAGCGATTCTTCCACTGCGGAATCAATGAAGCCGCAAGTGTTCACCACCACCAGATCCGCGCCCGCATAATCGGGCGCAATGTCATAACCCTCGGCGCGCAATTGCGTGATGATCTGCTCTGAATCCACCAGCGCTTTGGGACAGCCGAGCGATACAAATCCTACGCGCGGGGGTTTGAGTTTTCGCTTTGTGATGCTGATTGGAGTTGTTGCTGATTTCATTCCTAGCGCTTATTTTTTGGTTTGCTGCCGGGTTTTTTTGCTTTGGATGTAGCGGTCGATGCAGACCCAGGTTTTTCGACTGAGGCATCGTTGCTGGCCGTGGCAGTATCAGGAGCCAACGGATTGTAGGGAAATGTTGAAAACATCTGCATGGCTTTTTTTCGTAACTCTTCCTGCATGCCAACAACATTGGAGGCGCTCTTTTCCAGATAATCGCCCATCAGGTTAGGTACGACACCGGGTGTCGCCTGCATCAATTTTGTCAGCGCATCAGAACCAAACGGCGGGATCGGATTCGCCGGACTTGTCCCGGCACCGATGTTGCCGTAAAGCGATTTGGTTTGTTCCTGAAATTTTTTCTGCGCTTCATGAAATGCGCCGATGCTGCGTTCCAGATAATTTCCCATCAGACCCTGCATGCTGTGGCCGTAATAGCGGATGATGTTCGATAACATATCGGCCGAAAACATCGGCAAACCACCGCTTTCCTCTTCAAGAATAATTTGCAGCAGAATGCTGCGAGTCAGGTCCTCATTGCTGCGCGCATCGAGCACGTTGAATTCCTGAACATCGAGCACAAATTGTTTGACATCAGCCAGCGTGATGTACGCACTCGTCTCTGTATCGTACAGTCGGCGATTGGGGTATTTTTTTATGATTCGTGCCACGGCAACTCCTCTCAAGCGGTTCGCTGACAATCAGCCCAGAGGGCCGGATAAGCAACTCGACATATTGCGCAATGCAAAAAAACCCCTTTGCGCGCGATTGCAGCGCAATGTATTTCTTGATGCGAAACGACTAGATGCTTGATTATCATAGCATTTTTTGATTGTTGCGGTGCTATAAATTATTTATGGTGCGGTGCAACATAAATTGCTTGACTTGATGGTTTCTTGGGATTAATATTCGTCTTGTGCGGTGCACCATTTTTCGACGGCAACAAAAGCCAAGAGGTGAAAACCGTAATCGTGCCGCCTTGTTGGGAGCTTCTACGGCAACCAATCAAGGCAACCCAAAATTCAATCCACTTACGGAGCATAAACATGACAACCCTCAATATGGCCAACGAGCAATTTGGCGACTTTTCCAAATCTGCCATCGAAGACGCAATGAAATTCGCAACAGTTTCACTCGACAGCATCGAGCGCATGTTCGCACTCAACCTCGAAGCTGCGAAAGTTAGCCTCGATGTGACCGCAAAAAACGCAAAAGCAGTTGGTGCCGTCAAGGACGCACAAGCGTTGAACGGCCTGACCACCAAAGCATCGGAAACCGGCGTTGAATTCATGACCGGCTATTCCAAGAATCTGTACGAAATCAGCAATGCTGCTCAAGCCAAATTTGGCGCATTGGTTGAAGAACGCGTCGCAACGTTCCAAAAGACGATGGTTGAAGGTCTGGACAAAGCTTCCAAATCTGCTCCAGCAGGTTCCGATGTTGCGTTCGCCGCACTCAAATCCAGCATGGCTGCCTCCACCGCCGCGATGGACACGCTGACCAAAGCTGGCAAGCAATTGTCGACCTACTCTGAGAGCGCACTTAAATCGGCTGCTGAAACCGTTGCCAAAGCAACGCCTTCAAAGCGCAAGTAATTCTGTACTGACGTCTCCTCCTCCTAATCAACACGATTAGGCTTAGCCCCGGGTATCCCCCGGGGCTTTTTTATTGTGGCTTAAAGAACATACACCCAACATTCAAGTAACAAAAAAAACGCCCCGAGCCGGGGCGTTTTTGCTTTGTGACTACCGACGCAGATTAATACTTTGATTTGAGATCGGATGGCTGCGACGAAAAGTATGCGGCCAGATCCTGAATATCTTCCGGCTTCAATGCGGCAGCAAAACCATTCATGGATGCGTTCTTGCGTTTGCCTGCTTTGTACTGCGTCAATGCGGCAACGATATAGTCGTAATGTTGCCCTGCCAGTACCGGGTAATCGGGCTGGATGGGCTTTGCGCCCGCTTCGCCGTGACAAGCTTTGCACGTCTCGGATTTCTTTGCGCCTGCTTCAGCATTGCCGCGCGCATTTGCGGACAGAGGAAGTGCCAGGCAAAGGGCAATCATCAAAATATTGGTCTTTTTCATGTTCGGTGTCGGCCCTTATTTCTGCGCGTAGTAGGCGGCAATATCTGCCAATTCTGATTCCTTCAGTGCGCTTGCAAGCCCCTTCATGGTCTCGTTGTAGCGGTCCCCGTTCCGATAGGCTTTAAGTGCAGCAACAATATAGTCCGCGTTCTGGCCACCGATTTTTGGCACCAAATACACTTCAGGGAAAGCTGTTTTTGTGCCGGGGATACCGTGGCATCCCGAGCAAATTGCCAGCGCTTTGACTTTTCCTGCGACCGGATCACCACCTTTGGCGACCGGTGTCTGCGCAAAAGCCAGCGCAGGCAGGGCTGAAACGGCAAGAGCAACAATATATTTTTTCATTTATGAGCACGTTCGATGGACGAGAGACACGCTGGGGAATCGATCAATAACTATGCAAGTACTGTAACCGATTCACTATCAAAAAATTATAGCATGCGCCCGCTACATTTCTTTCAAATCTACGCGCCAAATAATAAAACACTAGCACTGGCGCGGCTTTCAGCGGCATATCGACCGTAGAAGCCCACCAGTGCTAGTGTTTGAATTTATTTTCGTACCGCTATTGCACAGTTGCGCGGAATATAACGCTGCCCGTCTGGCCTGCATTCAACACACCGGTCAGAGTCCACTGAATATTGCCGCCCGCGCCGACCATTGGCTGCACAGTGACTGCGCAAGCCGTCAATGCGGCGGGTAACGGCGTACCGCAACTCGCCTGATTGAAATTAGTAAATGCAGGTGTGTTGTCGCTGATCACCACCATCATCACCGTCGTGCTCGCCGTGTTGGTATACGTAATGATGTATTCAAGAATGTCACCAGGACGCGCGGTATTTGCAGTACCAGCTATTCCACCCTGCGTCACATTACGCACCGACTTCATCAACGCCAGCCCTGAACCACCAGGCGCACCAACCGTCGTCACATCCTGGCGTGTATACAACACATTCGGCCCGGTTGTGGGCGTAAACGTTGCTGTCACAGCGATGATGTCTTGCGCGTTATAAGGTGCTGCTGCAGGGATGTTGGATTTGATCACTAGGCACACTTGGTCGCCCGGACTTACCGCAACACTTCCAGTCAACGCAGTCGTGCCTTCCGCTACTTCGAGCACCCCGTTGCAATTGGTGTCACGATAGATTTGGTTGGTCCAACCTGGTATCGCAGGAGACGGTGTGTCAGTTGTCGCAAAGCTCACAGTGCCAGCCACGCCGGCATTGAAGACGTGCGTGTACAGAACCGTCGTGCCGGGCAATCCAGTCTGTGTTCCGTCAGTCAGGAACGTATTCACCGCCATATTCGACACCGGCACCACCACCACAGCGCTATTATTGCCGCTGTTGGCTGCGGGCTCGCTACCGCCGGACACCAAGGCTGTATTGGTCACCGATGGAACTGCGTTGCTAAGCACTTGGACGTTGATCGTAATCGGCGCGCCCGTCATCCCAGCTGGTATCACAGTTGAACTTGTACATGTGATGGTCTGACCAGTTGGTACGCACGTCCACCCTGCGCCGCCTGAACCTGCAGCAACATACGAAAGTCCGGCCGGCAGCGGATCAGTGACCGTTATCGTGCCCACTGTGGGCCCTGTACCGAGCGTATTGTTCGCCGTCAGCGTGAAACTTGCGCTGCTACCGACAAACAATGACGACGCAGAGGCAGTCTTCGTGATGCGTAAATCAGGCGCGTTGACCGTGTCCGGGCCGTCGACCGCACAGCCTTCGGTTGGCGTGTTGGCTCCCGTACAGGCACCGGCCGTACCAGGCGTCGGGGCG
>JAYURJ010000289.1:0-23066 GCA_043756275.1 Betaproteobacteria bacterium
GTTTTGAAGATGATCGTGTGCGGATCGATGACCTTCACGTCGATGATCGGCTTGGTGAATGTCGCGAACGATGAGGGGCTGTTCGGCACATCCGGCACACGCTTCAAGGTGAACACAACGTCGTCGGCCGTAAATGGCGCGCCATCATGGAAGCGCACGTTTTTGCGCAGCTTGAATTCCCATGTCAGATCGTCGACCGCCCTCCATGAGGTTGCTAATCCGGGTATCAGTTTTTGATTTTCATCGCGCTTGATCAGCGGCTCGAATATATGCTGCGCGAGCGCGTTATTAGGACCGAGGTTGTGAAAGTGCGGGTCCATCGACGTGATGGCCGCTTGAAGACCGATGGAGACATCGCGCGATTTTGTTTGGGCATATACACCCGGCGAGAGCGTAATGGCAACAGCGGCAAACGCGGCAACAAAAATGGACATTGCAAAATGGCTATTGCGGACATCGCGGGCAGTGCGGAACATGACGTGCTCCTGTGAGGATTGAGTTTATGGGGGCTTTGCTGGCCGGGTTGATAATAGCCGAAAGCTGTCCCGTTCGGGATTCGCAGCATCTGGAGACGTGGTGATGGGCATGATCGAAAATTTTGAAAGCATGTTGGCGCAGGGAAAAGATAATCCGCTCCTGCGGTTTTCGCTCGGCAATGAGTATCTGAAAGCCGGAAATATTGAGGCAGCGGCGATGCATTTACGTGCCGCCGTCGCGCTCGACAGCAACTATTCGGCAGCGTGGAAATTGCTAGGCAAGGCGCTCGCAGGAACGGGTGACGTGGCCGGTGCGCGCGAGGCCTTTGGGAGCGGTATTGCGGCAGCGAACGCCAAGGGTGACAAGCAGGCGGCTAAAGAGATGGGGGTGTTTTTGAAGCGGCTAGGATAGGCGGGCATTTGTTTGGTTATTTACGTAGGGCGCCTATTGACGGGCGTTTTCAGGCGTTTATGCCATAAGAACCTCGCCAATGCTGCACCTACACTATTTTCGGTGCCGTATCGAGAAATGTACGAAGGCGCGCCGCGCTCACGCTGGCATCAACGACTGACGCGCCGATACGCTCGAGCAAAATCAATCGCACAGTGCCGCCGTCATTTTTTTTGTCGCGGCCCATGTGTTCCAGCATGACGTCGGTGGCGATGTTGGGCATGTTGGTTGGTAAACCGGCGGCAGTAATGAGCGCAACGGCGCGCGTTAGCGAGTGCTGATCAAGAGCCCCAAGTTGATGCGACAGCTGTGCAGCCAACACCATGCCACAGGCGACCGCTTCACCGTGCAGCCAGACACCATAGCCGAGCGCGGTTTCAATTGCGTGGCCGAAGGTGTGGCCCAGATTCAGCAATGCGCGGCCGCCTTCTTTGGCGGTTTCTCGTTCATCGGCAGCCACGACCTGTGCCTTGATCTCACATGAACGTTTGATTGCGTACGCCAACGCCGACTGGTCGCGGCGGTTGAGCGCGTCGATGTTGACTTCGAGCCAATCAAAAAACTCGGCGTCAAGACCGACCCCGTATTTGAGCACTTCGGCTAGCCCGGATCGGTATTGCCGGTCAGGCAGCGTTGCCAGAGTATCGGTATCAGCAAGTACCAGTTGCGGTTGATAAAACGCGCCGATCATATTTTTGCCGCGCGCATGGTTGATGGCCGTTTTACCGCCGACGCTTGAATCAACTTGCGCCAGCAGCGTTGTCGGTATCTGGATGAACGGGACACCGCGTTGATATGTTGCGGCGGCAAAGCCGGTGATGTCGCCAATGACGCCGCCGCCCAACGCGATCAGAGTCGTTTTCCGGTCGCATGCGTGCTCCAGCATGCTTTCGAAAATTTGATTGAGCGCCGGCCAGTCTTTGAACTGTTCGCCGTCGGGCAAACAAATCGGTAGCACTTCAATGCCTTGGCCGCGAAGAGCGTCGGTAAACGTCACCCCGTAAAGCGGATGGAGCGTGTCATTGGTGACCAGCGCAACCCGGGGGGCAGACAAAAACGGGACAAGTATGGACGCGTCGCCGAGCAAAGATGCGCCGATCAAAATGGGATAGCTTCGCTCCGCCAGCGATACTTCTAGTGTGGCGATGCTCGGTGCGCGTTGGCTCATGGTGCAATCATCATGGAAGTGGGTCGGGAATTTCCCAAAGCTGATTTTGCACCAGACGGTCAGCAATTTCCTGCGCCAGACGCGTGACTCTTGGATAACCCGTGGTCTCGACGATCAAATCGGCAATTTCGGTGTAGAGCGGCTCACGGACTTCCAGCAATGAAGCGAGAACCGCGCGTGGATTGGCTGCGCGCAACAGCGGGCGCTTGCTGTCGTGTTGCGTTCTGGACCAGAGGTCGTCAAGTTTTGCGCGAAGATAAACCACAACACCGGTTGCTCGAAGACGTTCACGATTTTCTGCCATGAGAGTTGCGCCCCCGCCGGTGGCAACCAAAATGTCTGTGCGCGCGCTCAACTCGATGACTAGCGCGGTCTCGCGCTGACGAAATCCTGCTTCGCCTTCGAGCTCAAAGATCGTGGCAATCGACACCCCGGTCTTGTCTGTCAACGCGTGGTCGGCATCGACAAACGTGAGGCGAAGACATTTAGCCAGCGCGCGACCGATCGTACTTTTGCCGGCACCCGGCATGCCGACCAGATAGATGTTGCGTTTTTTTTCAGGCGTTGAGGACATCGGCTGGTGTGCCCGGCAGCCGCCACAATTGCGGCGGCGGATTAAAAAAAACGGGGCGCCTTTGCGAGCGCCCCGAGAGGGAGAGGTGAGGCTTTCTAGAACGAACCGCAGCGATGTACCGGTGCTACCGCTCAATCTACCGGATGCTCAAGGAGTCCTTGATAATGCGTGGCGTAATGAAAATCAGCAATTCGGTTTTGTCCTGCTGCCGCTGGGTCCGCTTGAAGAAATTGCCGATGAAAGGAATGTCCCCCAGCACGGGTACTTTGGTGACATCGGTACGGACCACCGTTTCGAAAATGCCGCCCAGTACTGCGGTTTCACCGTTGTCCACAAGCACTGAGGTTTTCAAGGTCTTCGTGTCGATCGATGGAATGCCGCCGAAAATCTGCCCCACTGCATCTTTCTTGATTTCCAGCTCCATGATGATCTTGTCATCAGGCGTAATTTGCGGAGTCACCTCAAGCGAAAGGATCGCCGGCTTGAATTGAATTGTCGTACCGCCGCTGGAAGACTGGGTCGCGTATGGAATTTCCGTACCCTGCGTGATGGTGGCTTTTTTCTTGTCAGGTGCGACGATACGCGGATTTGATACGACCTTGCCTCGTCCATCTGATTCAAGTGCAGACAACTCAAGCTCGATCAAATTGCCGCTTGCGACATTCAAAATGTTGATGCCAAGTGATCCAGCAGCACCAGCAACCGGCAAATTCACAGAGACTGGCGTATCGGCGTTGAGCGGTCTGATGCCGCTCGCGATGTTGTGGGCGTTGTCGATATTGCCAGCGACACCGATATTACGACCTTGTCTGTTAGCCCCGGCTGCAAGGTTGAATTTAGCGCCGAGTTGGGAACCCCATTTATCGTCTGCGATGACGATACGGGCTTCAATCAGTACTTGGCGAACAGGAATATCGAGTTGCGAAATCAGCTTCCTGACTTCATCAAGTTTGGTCGGCGTATCGTTGACAAACAGCGTGTTGGTGCGAGCGTCA
Organism: Betaproteobacteria bacterium; assembly: GCA_043756275.1. GTDB lineage: Bacteria > Pseudomonadota > Gammaproteobacteria > Burkholderiales > Usitatibacteraceae > UKL13-2. The sequence continues at coordinate 3,665 of JAYURJ010000289.1, forward strand.
GAAGTCGCTCTTCCCCGCTTGGAAAGGATGTTTTGATCCTTATTGGTGATCAACGATTGAACGTCAGATGCTTTTGCGTACGACATCTGAAAGCTCTCTGTGCGGAGCGCTTCTAGTTCTGATATTTGGAGGCTTGCCTCGAGCGCCAGTTTTTCTTTTGTCGCGAGTTCATCAGACGGCGCAATCAGCACCACGTTGCCGCTTTTCCGCTTAGACAATCCTTTGGCCTGAAGGATGATGTCGAGAGCCTGATCCCATGGAACATCCTTGAGACGCAGTGTGAGGCTGCCGCCAACGGTATCGCTGGTGATAATGTTGAGCCCGGTGAAGTCAGCGATTACCTGCAATACCGCACGCACTTCAACATTCTGGAAATTCAGCGACAGTTTTTCGCCGTTGTAGCCTACGCCTTGCACGAGCTTATTGGGGTCTTCCTTAAGCTGCTTTACTTCGACGATAAATTGCGTGTCGGTTTGATACGCGGAATATTCCCAGAGTCCTTTGGGCTCGATAATCATCCGCGTATTGGCGCCCTGACTCACCAAATCCACCAGACGAACCGGCGTGGCGAAGTCGAGCACGTCCAAGCGACGCAACAGATTGCGCGGCGCAGTCGTATTGACAAAATCGACCAACACGTTCTTGCCTTGGAGGCGAATATCGATGCCGGTGTTTGGTGAGGACAGATCGACAATGATCCTGCCCTCGCCATTGGCACCACGACGAAAGTCGACATCGCGGATACTGAATTTTTGTTCGCTGGACGCGGGCGCGCTCTCTGCAAACTTCGTGGTCTGCGTGGTGTCTTTCACGACGCTTGGTAGTCCACCGTCGATGGTAATGACCAGAGATTTTCCATCCAGTGCGGTTGCGTACGTCAGGCTGCGTGTCAGGTTAACAACCATGCGGGTGCGGCCAGCACTTTCAACGACGCTGACTGAACGAACATCTCCTTCACCGATGTCTACCGTGTTCTTTCCCAAACCATTAACAACATTGGGCAGATCCAGCGCGATGCGAGCTGGATTGGTCACTGTGAAACCAGGAGGCACCACGGCTAACGCGTCTTTAAAATTCACACGTACGATGACTTTACCGCCTTGAAGCGTCGATGTATTGATGGACTCAAGAAGGTTTGGCTGCGCCTGCTGGGCGACACCACTAAAACTTAGTAGCAGACCCATCACGGTTGCAATGCCCGCTAGCAGGCGAAATACCCTCCCGGATGCGCGAGCGCCCGGCATGGCTAGACTTTGATCGGTATGGCTCACGTGTTACCTCCCAGTTCCTTCGAGCAGGGGCAGCACGCTTTGGCGTTCTGTCCAGTCTCCGGCGGTGTCTTGAACGATTTCTTTGAGTTTTACTTCTGTATCATTAATCTCGGTGATCAGCCCAAAATTCTGCCCAAGATAGTTACCCTTCTTGACCCGATATAACGTCTTTTCGGCCTTCACGAGAGCGTAGGTTGCTCCCAGCTGTGTGAGGGTCCCGACCATCTTCAATTGCTCAAGCGGAAACGCTTCTAGCGGTTCCTTGCGGCGATTCAAGTCAGGCGCCAAACCGCCGCCGCTGCCTTCGTTTTGCTTGACCGCTAATTTGCGTGGCTTGAAAGGATCAGGCAAGTCGAAACCCTCATACGCGAATGGTGCGAATGGTTTTACCTGCGGAAGCGGCTCAATTTTTCTCGGCGCACTCTTGTCGGACTCTTTGACAAACGTACGCAGATCAGAATAGCCCTCACCACAACCAAACAGGCTGGATGCGGTCAGCAACAGTAGAGCAAATTTTTGAGTGCGCATAATTACTTGGCCCCCGGTTTCGCAGGCGCACCTTTAGTCGTCTTGCGTTGTGCCGCGACCTCTTCAGGGTCAAGATAGCGATAGGTTTTTGCGACAGCATCCATCGACAATACGCCGTCTTTACCCGCCACCACGTTCAGGTCGTTGAGCAGCACAATTCTAGGAAGCTTGGAGATATCGCTCGCGAATGCGCCGAGGTCATGATAATTCCCATTGACCTTTAGATTTATTGGGCGCTCTGCATAAAATTCGGTCACGTTCTCCGTAGCCGCCGGCTTGAACAGGTCAAACTGCAATCCGCGACCCAGACCCGCCTGATTGATGTCAATCAACAAAGCATCCATTTCAGACCGTGTAGGCAATTGCTTAAGCAGTGCACCAAAGGCCTGCTCGATCTCCGCCCTCTGTTGTTGATATGCTTCCAGGTTGACTGCCAGTTTTTTCTTTTCTATGAAAACTGTTTTGAGTTCAGCCTCTTTTTTCTCCTCTTTGTCGAGATTTTCAAGCTGCCCCTGATACAAAAGGAAGAAACCGGCGACCAAAATCAGAATAAAGATCAGGAGCATCGTGGCAATCTTGAACGGCCACGGCCACCCACCTGGATTCTTGGTGTCTAACTGTTTAAGCTCCTCAAGCCACTTATTCATGCTTTTTTCTCCGCTTTCTTCGCGGAGCCACCCTTGCCATCGTCAAGCTGCACTCGTTTGATGATGAAATCAAGGATGAACTCGTTGGCACGCTGGGTATTTATCGTGACGGCTTTGATTTCAACCAGATTCGGACTACCAAGATAGGGCGACGCTTCGATATTCCGCATAAACGCTGAAACTCGCGCATTGGATTGTGCATAGCCAGTGACGCTTATCTTCGCTCCCGTTTGCTTGAAGGACTTGAGATATAAGCCTTCTGGCAATTGACGTAACAACTGATCCAGCAAATAAACGGGTTCTGACCGGTTGCTTTGGAGCCCTTCGACCACTTGTTTCTTCGACAGCAGAGATGCTGTTTCTTCACGGATGCGCTTAATTTCGTCAATTTGCTTGTCAAGTTTGACAATTTCGCCCGTTAAATATTTGTTGCGGTTTTTCTGGTTATCGATTTGCGCGTCAAAGATTACCCAGAGCAAACCTGCCACCGCAAGACCAACAAAGGCGGCGAAACCCGCCAAGATCGCGAATTGTTTTTGCCGCGCCTTGCGCTTTTCCTCGCGGTGGGGAAGTAGGTTAATGCGGATCATGCGGGATCAAACCTTCGCATCGCCAACCCGCACGCGACCATCAGTGCAGGTGCGTCAATGGTCAATTGTCGGGGTTTTACTTTGGAAGACAGCGCCATGTTGGCGAACGGATTCGCCACCACGGTATGAACCTGAGTCCGTTGAGCAACCATCTCCTCCAGACCGTCCAGCATCGCGCAACCGCCCGAAAGCAAAATATGGTCGACTTTATTGAATTGCGTAGACGTGAAGAAGAACTGTAAAGCGCGGGAAATTTCGAGCACGATTTTTTCGTTGAACGGCTGCAACACGTCAGGACCATAATTATCCGGAAGCCCGCCCGATTTCTTGGCTACTTCAGCTTCCTCGGCGGGCATACCAAATTGTCGGGAAATATCCTGAGTTAGCTGGTAGCCCCCCAGCTGCTGCTCGCGAGCATAAACTTGTTGTTCCTCATGCATAACGATTACGCGGGTGGACTGAGCGCCGATGTCGACAATCGCTGTAACGTCTTTTGCCTCAATACCAGAGGCGCTCCCCAGTATCATCTCAAATGCCGTCAGCGCTGCGTAAGATTCAACATCCATCACCGTCGTTTTTAGCCCTGCTGCCTCAGCAACTGCGACGCGATCTTCAATTTTTTCTTTGCGAGACGCCGCGATTAAAACTTCGACCTCTTCTTCGCTGTTTGGCGTCGGACCGATCACCTGAAAATCGAGATTTACTTCGTCAAGACTGAATGGGATGTATTGGTTGGCCTCGGATTGGACCTGATATTCCATGTCTTCGTCGCGCTGGTTACCATTCAGATTGACCTTTTTGGTAATTACCGCTGCCGAAGGAAGCGCCAACGCGATATTCTTGATGCGAGATGCCATTTGCTTGTGCGCGCGCCGCATCACTTCGCCGGCCGCCTCAATATTGGCCACGTTGCCATCCGTAATCGTATCTTTCGGCAACGGTTCAATGACATAGCGCTCTACGCGGTACAGCCCTTTGCCCGCGTCCGCTAATTCCACCATCTTGATGTAGGACGAACTGATGTCGACCCCGATAAGTGGCGGCGTTGTTGCGCGCAAAAAATCAAACTGGGTTGCCAGCTTTTCTTTCAGCATGGTAGTTGAACTGCCCTTGTTGAATTGAGTACTTACGGCTTACAACGCACAAATTACATTAAATGCTAGCAACAACCTTTGGACCTGTAAAGCATTTTCTTTTGAACCTAGAAAAAGCTTTAATTGCGACGACTGCCGTTGGGATGCCATTATCTTGCCAAGATAGTGGTCTAGCGTATTAACAATTGCCCAATGTGGCCCCTGAACGACCCCGATATAATGAACCTCAACGATTGTCACGACAGGCAAATATGACCCAACGCTGGTGGTTTTACCCGTTCATTTTATTGATCTCCCTGACTCTGGTGGCCGTCGGGATAGTCTTGCTGACGGTGGTTTTACTTTACCCAAATCTGCCCTCCATTGAGGCGGTAACTGATTATCGACCAAAGTTACCGCTGCGGGTTTTCACCGCTGAAGGCGATGTTATTGGCGAATTTGGCGAGGAGAAACGCTCCTTTGTACGCGTGCAGGATTTCCCGGCGGTCATGAAACAGGCGGTCATTGCAGCTGAGGATGAACGCTTTTATCAGCATGGTGGCGTAGATTACCTTGGGTTGATGCGTGCCGCAGCGACCAATATATTGGCGGGCAAGATCAAGGGAGGCGCTTCAACGATTACCCAACAAGTCGCACGAAATTTCTTCCTGAGCAACGAGCAAACACTTACTCGCAAAATTTCAGAGTGGTTGCTCGCTTTCAAAATTGAGAAGAGTTTAAGCAAGGATCAAATTTTAGAAATTTATTTGAATCACATTTTTTTGGGTAACCGTGCGTTCGGATTTGCAGCCGCCAGTCGCGTCTATTACAACAAAGATGTCCGGCAGCTCACTGCCGCCGAGGCTGCAATGTTGGCCGGAATTCCCAAGGCACCGTCGCTTTACAACCCTTTTAACAACCTCAAACGCGCAACACTACGGCAGCAATATGTGTTGCGGCGCATGAATGAGCTCGATTACTTGGACGACGAAGGCGTGAAAATAGCCCGAGCGGAAGTGCTGAAATTTGACCGTGAGCGTCAGGTGTATCCCGTAATTGCTGACTACGTCGCGGAAATGACTCGTCAAGAATTGCTCGAACAATATGGGGAAAAAATATACGTCAGCGGTATCCGTGTTTACACCACTATTCGCAAACTGGATCAGGAGGCAGCGTTAGCGGCACTGCGCAAAGGTATCTTGGAATATGATCGCCGCCACGGTTACCGGGGGCCGGAAGGCTACGTAAACATCGCGGCCAGTAAAGACGAGGCAGCGGAGGCAATTGAAGAAACACTTCAGGAAAAAGATATTGTCGGCGATTTGATGCCCGCCGTGGTGCTCGAGTCTAATACCAAACAAGTGATTGCCCAAACAAAACGTGGCGATACCGTCGTACTCACCGGCGAGGCCCTCAAGTTCATTACGCGCGCATTGGCCGAAAAAACTTCGCCTCTGAAACCGGTACGCGGATCGGTGATTCGGTTGGTAGCGGATGAAAAGGGGCAATGGTCAGTGGCGCAATTGCCGAAAGTGGAAGCCGCGTTGGTTTCTCTAGATCCTGCTGACGGCGCGATCCGGGCCTTGGTAGGCGGCTTTGATTTTAATGCGAATAAATTCAACCACGTCACCCAAGCGTTGCGTCAGCCTGGGTCGAGTTTTAAACCGTTTGTCTACTCTGCTGCGCTTGAGAAAGGGTTCACGCCCGCGACCGTCGTCAATGACGCACCGATCGTTTTTGACCCCGGTCGTAACGGCGGGCAAATCTGGGAGCCGAAAAACTACGACAGTAAGTACGAGGGCCCAATACGATTGCGGCAGGCGCTGGCAAAATCCAAAAATATGGTGTCAATTCGCGTGCTGCAGGCAATCAGCCCGCACTACGCGCAAGACTATATCGCACGATTCGGGTTCGATCCGAAGCAACATCCGGCCTATCTGACAATGGCATTGGGCGCTGGATCGACTACGCCTCTGCAAATGGCGGGGGCATATGCAGTATTTGCCAACGGCGGTTATCGCGTAAAACCATACTTCATTACGAAAATTACCGACGATAAAGGCGGGATACTGTTTGAGGTCTCGCCTGAAGCCGCTGGGCGTGAAGACACAAAGATTGATCCAAATGCCAAGACTGCAGAAAGAGTTATCGACCCGCGCAATGCTTTCATCATGACAAGCATGTTGCGTGATGTGGTTCGCTATGGCACCGCTGCACGCGCGATGTCGCTTGGGCGCAATGATCTTGCCGGCAAAACGGGCACAACCAACGACAGCCTGGACGCATGGTTTGCCGGGTTTAATTCCAGCCTGGTCGCGGTTAGTTGGATTGGCTACGATAACCCCACATCACTGGGGGAAGCTGAGACTGGGGGCGGTGCGTCACTACCGATGTGGATGTATTACATGGCAAAAGCGCTCAAAGGTGTCAAAGAATCAGCCTTCGAGCCGCCACCCGGCCTAGCGGTAGTTCCGCTCGGCGGCGAACCGGGGAAAGACGGGAGGCAACAGGCTGAATTCGCTTACGCAGAGAACGCGGGTAATGTTGGTGACGGCCCGGCTGCTCTACGCGAAGCAAATAAGCCCTCAGAAGAAGTAAGAAACCAGATTTTTTAGCCTTTAGCCTTGCGCTCCGATCTTGATGAACCTGGCTGGCGGCGTCTGCCCTGTCGGGCCTTAAAACGAAAAAAGTGGGCAACTTTCAACATAAACATGATCGACGGCGCAACGTCAGGGGCGAGCTGGCCAACCTCGCTGCACGCTTGATCGCTGAAAGCGGGGCAACAAATTTTGCTGATGCCAAACAAAAGGCGGCACGGCAAATGGGCATTGCGGATCAAGGTTCATTGCCAGACAATCATGAAATTGACGTCGCCCTTAGAGCTTATTTGTCAATATTTCAGGGTGACTCCCAACCTGCAGAATGCCGAGCCTTGCGGCGGATTGCCGTTGACGGCATGCTTTGGCTTAATCGCTTTTCGCCTTGGCTTGTGGGAAGTGTACTCAGCGGTACTGCCATCCGGTATTCGCCGATTGAGTTGGAAATCGTCGACGAAGACACAAAGCGGCTGGAACTATTCTTCTTGAACCAACGGGTCGCATTCGAAACGCGCGTCGCACCTGCTATTTCAGCCCATTCTCGCGCCACGTTGAATACGATTTCGATTTACGAAATATTATTCAATGAATTCCCTATCGTTATCTGGTGTTTCCCGAATCAGGCCGCACGGACTGCCCAACGTCCACGCGCAAGTTTGAATCACGCGCGGGCCCAGCTGAAGGATGTTGAGGCGCTCCTCGCTTAGCGACACCTATTTTTCTGCGAGCAATGCAGCCGCTTCCAGCGCAAAGTAGGTCAGAATTCCGTCCGCCCCGGCACGCTTAAACGCCAGCAGCGACTCCATCATGCAAGCCTCGCCGTCGAGCCACCCGTTTTGAGCCGCCGCTTTCAGCATCGCGTATTCGCCAGACACCTGATAAACAAATGTGGGAGCCCCGAAGGTAGATTTGGCGCGCTGGACAATGTCCAGATAAGGCATACCAGGCTTCACCATCACCATATCCGCCCCCTCCTGAAGGTCGAGCGCGATCTCGCGCATTGCCTCGTCCGAGTTTCCCGGATCCATCTGGTAGTTTTTCTTGTCGCTTTTGCCAAGATTGCCGGCTGACCCGACTGCATCGCGAAATGGCCCGTAAAACTTGCTGGCGTATTTCGCGGAGTAGGCAAGAATCGCCGTGTGAATGAGGCCTTCAGCGTCTAGCGCCTCGCGGATTGCGCCGATGCGACCGTCCATCATGTCCGAAGGCGCGACAATGTCGACGCCAGCCGCAGCTTGTGTCAGCGCTTGTTTTTCAAGAATGGCGATGGTTTCATCATTGAGAATGTAACCATCATGATCGATGACCCCATCCTGCCCATGTGTGGTGTAAGGATCTAGCGCCACGTCACATATTATTCCTACGCTGGGAAAACGTTTCTTCAGCTCGAGGACAGCGCGCGGCACCAAGCCTTCCGGATTAAAGGCCTCATCGGCGCCATAAGTTTTCTTGTCAGCGTCTATGACCGGAAACAGGGCAATTGCCGGTATGCCGAGTCTGGCGACCTTTTCGACGATCGGAAATAACAGGTCGAGTGATAACCGCTCTACCCCAGGCATCGACGCAACGACTTGGCGCTTGCCTTGCCCGTCTGTGATGAACACGGGATAGAGCAAATCTGCAGAAGAAAGTGCTGCCTCCCGGACCATATCCCTTAAAAAACCGGTTCTGCGCAAGCGACGCATGCGGCGTTGGGGAAATTGGCCGATATTCATGAGTGTCGGGTGTTGTAAGTAAGGAAGTGTTCGAGTCTACAACATGCCAACTGGAAACAATGTTTGGGGCTTGGCAAAGATGGCATTGAACTTTTCGCAAGACCACATCTCTTAGTAAGTGAGGCGTTCGCGCCTCCCCGCTTCTCCTCCCTGAGCGGGGGCCTTAATTTACTTTAAGGCTTTTACCAACGGCCCGGGTTACCCCTTTTACCCGGGCCGTTTTCTTTTTTGTAATATCGCAACTCGGTGAGGCATCTGATTTGTCCCTTACGCGATGCGCCTGTTCAGTTACGCGTCGCGCCGAAGAGCCTGACGATTGCCCGCTCAGCCTCTTCCACACCCTCTTTCTTCAAAGAGGAAAAAAGCTGCAGCGTTGCATTGTGTCCGGCGGACTCCAGTTGTTTGGCCACGGCTCGAAGTGTAAGTGCCTGATCACTTTTTGACAGTTTGTCAGCCTTCGTAAGTAGGCAATGTACCGGTTTACCAGTGGGCAGATACCAATCGAGTAACTTGATATCAAGTGCTTTCAAGGGGTGGCGGGCATCCATAATCAAGACAAGACCAGACAAGGCACTCCGGGTACTTACGTATGCGGCCATTACATTCTGCCAATGCGCCTTCACCCGCGCCGGTACTTGGGCGTAGCCGTAGCCTGGTAGATCGACAAGCGTACGATTGTCACCCAACGAAAAAAAATTGATAAGCTGTGTGCGCCCGGGTGTTTTCGACACGAATGCGAGACGCTTGTGATTGGCGAGCGTGTTGATGGCACTCGATTTACCTGCGTTCGAGCGACCGACAAAAGCCACCTCTGCGCCGACATCCGGCGGCAGTTGTTCAAGGTCATGCGCAGAGGCAACATACATGGCGCGGTCAAATAAACCCATGGTTTCCTCTTGGGGCGCGATAAGCTAAAATCATGGCTTAGGTCTACTTTCGAGCGGTAACATAATCAAGGGCTTGGTGATGAAACGCATTCTGGTAATAACAATTCTGGTAATTTTTTCGAGCGTGGCGTATGCCATTACGGAAACCTCAAGGCCTGAATCTGCAAAAGCTGGCCCTAGCAAAGCCGAAATGGCGGCCCGGGGTAAACAAATTGCGGGTGTAGTATGTGTCGCCTGCCATGGCTTGGACGGAATGAGTGCTGTCTCAAGCAATCCAAATATCGCGGGCATGCCGGCACAGTATATCGCCAAGCAGCTTGAACTCTTCAAGTCAGGATCACGCAAGAACGCCATCATGCAAGGCATGTCCGCCAACCTGTCTGCGGACGATATGAAGGCCTTGGGTAGCTATTATTTTGCGCAAAGGGCAAAGGCAAACGCTGTCGCTCGCGATACGAATTTGGCGGAAAGAGGCCAAAAAATATATCGCGCTGGCATTCCTGAACTGAAGGTCCCTGCGTGTGCTGGCTGCCACGGCGGTGCAGGAGCAGGTATTCCCGCTACCTATCCACGACTCGCCGGTCAGTGGCAAGAATACACGCTGGAATCGCTGAAGGGGTTTTCGTCAGGCGAGCGCAAGAACACGCAAATGCAGGCAATCGCCAGCAGAATGCGTGATAAAGACATGCAAGCTGCAGCTGAATATATTGCGGGCATGCGCACGCGTTGATCGCCAAAAAACTATTAATCCTAAGTGATGTGCTCTTTTTGCGATGTCAACGGCGTTGACCACCGCGCAATCCGGTCGAATAAAAACACATTTGATTACGCCCCGCATGTTTGGCGTCATATAGCGCCAGATCAGCACACTTCATAAGAGCCTCGCGATCACGCGCATCCTTTGGAAATATGCTGATGCCGATGCTAACCGTGACCGTGGCGTGTCGCCCGGTCAACACGTACGGCGTGCCAATCATCTCGACTAATTTTTTTCCGATGCTTGTGGCAGTTTCTTCGTCGGATACCTGTGGCACCACGATGAGGAATTCGTCACCTCCGAGGCGGGCGACATAGTCGGAGTCTCGCAGTGCTGCCTCGATGCGTGCAGCGGCTTGTTTTAATAGATCATCGCCTGCATCGTGGCCAAAACTATCGTTAACCGCTTTGAAACCATCAAGATCAAGCAGCAACAATGCAAACCCACCAAACGCCGCCTCCTGTTCACCATCGCTGAGCTTTCGGGCGATGTACTCCATGACCGCAGGCCGATTGCGAAGACCGGTCAACGAATCATGCGTGGCCTGATGAGCAAACCGGGCCTGCGCTGTACGTTGCTCGATGCTTAGTCTGCGAAGCGAGCCATATAAAAATACTAGGATGAAGGCCGCGGACGAAATAAGCGCCAGAATCAGGCGTCGGACTTTGTCCCCGTACGCGACTTGATCTGCTTGCAGCGAATTTAACTGTTTTCGGGCACTTACAAGTAACTGGTAGGTAATCTGCAGCAATTGGTCCTGACTGACTTCACCAAAATGCCGCTTAACCATCTCTCGTGCCGCAGGTTCACCTGCCAAGCTGCGTGCGTCAACAATCTTGCGTACATCTGCAACGAACTTTTGCGCCGTCTCACGAAGCTCGGCAAATCGGCGCTCGAGTTCAGGATGTTCCCCGCGTCTGTCAACGAGATATGCAATTTCAGCTTCAATTTCTATCTTGCCTGCCTTGTAAGGAGCAAGCTCGCTGGCCTTGCCCGTAATTACGTAATTTTGCTCGCTACTAGTGATTGCTACCGAGTGAAAGCGAATCGCCTCCAAGCTCGATATAGTCTGCTGCATTCGAAGTGCTTTTTCATTTGTCGCAATTAAATTTTCAGCTGAAATAATCGCAACCGCTGACACGGCTGATATGGCAACGACTGCAAATACCAGCGCACCGAGGGCTACACCATCGATAGTCGCTTTGATTTTCACTCGACGCAGCCCCCAGATCGATTTAGCATCAACATTCGGCAAATACCTCGCTCGCTGCGCGTACCGTAGCATCAATATCTGCCGGCGTATGGGCGCCCGACACAAAACCTGCCTCGAACGCAGAAGGAGCCAGATAAACGCCACGGTTCAACATACCGTGGAAAAAATGATTGAATCGCTGCTTGTCACATTCCAGCATCTCAGCAAAGTTTGACGGGACCTTGGCCCGAAAAAATATCCCGAACATACCGCCCAGTGACGTACCAGTAAACTCAACTCCTGCACTCCTTGCGGCAATCGTTAGCGCAAACATGAGGCCTGACGTGGTCTTTGCCAGGGATTCGAAGAAACCGGGCGCAGCAATTAGTTCAAGCGTTTTAAGCCCTGCGGCCACGGCGACCGGATTACCCGATAGCGTACCCGCTTGATAAACGCCTCCCAACGGGGCGAGGTGCGCCATGATGTCGCGACGGCCCCCGAATGCCCCCACGGGCATACCGCCGCCGATGACTTTGCCTAATGTCGTCAGGTCAGGTGTAATGCCAAAGTGGCCCTGCGCCCCGCCAAGGCCCACGCGAAACCCGGTCATCACTTCATCGAAAATCAGCACCGCACCATAATTCGTGCACAAGTTCCGTAATGCATCCATATAGCCTTGATGCGGGAGGACAAAATTCATATTTCCCGCCACAGGCTCGATGATGACGCAGGCAATTTCCCCGCCAATTTTCCGGAAACAGTCCTCCAATTCATCGAGATCGTTGTATGCCAGCACAATCGTATGCGCCACAACTTCAGCAGGCACACCCGCTGAACTCGGTCGGCCAAAAGTAAGTGCGCCGGAACCCGCTTTGACAAGCAGTGCATCGCCATGGCCGTGGTAACAGCCTTCGAATTTCACAATCTTGTTTCGGCCAGTAAAGCCGCGGGCAAGGCGAATTGCGCTCATGGTCGCCTCGGTGCCCGAACTCGTTAATCGCACCTGCTCGATCGACGGCAGCAGCGCGCAGAGGCGCTCTGCCATCTGCAATTCCAATTCTGTTGGCGCGCCGAACGACATACCCTTTGCAGCACGTTCTTGCACGGCACGGACGACTTCAGGGTGCGCATGACCAAGAATTGCGGGGCCCCACGATCCCACATAATCGATAAACGTGTTGCCATCTACATCGTGAAGGTAGGCACCGTTGGCTTCACGGAAAAATATTGGCGTGCCACCGACAGCTCGAAAAGCACGTACCGGTGAATTGACGCCGCCTGGAATTACACGCTGGGATTTTTCGAAGAGTGCTTTGCTATTTGTGAACATGGCTTCCAGTTATGAAGAGACTGCTGAATTCGCGCGCGCGGTGCTCGACGTTTTGGGCGTCAAACAGTCCGGAAATTACCGCCACCGCATCGACTTTTGCCGAGATCAATTGCTGCGCATTTTCGACCGTGATACCACCAATGGCAATGATGGGTATCTCAAACCGGGCTTTCGCCAACCGAATAAGTTCAAGATCTGCCCTCTGCGCCTGCGGCTTGGTCGGGGATGAAAAAAAACTACCGAATGCGATATAGTCCGCGCCCGCTGCGACCGCAGTCTCTGCCAGCGCGAGTTCGCTGTAGCAAGACACGCCGATCAGGAACTGCACTGACGAAAAACGCTTCGTACGTTGCTCGCGGATGTGCGAAAGTGTACGTAAATCGCAATCATCGCGCCCCAAATGCACGCCATCGGCGCCCACTGACAGAGCAAGGTCAATATTGTCGTTGACGATGAACATGGTACTGGTTGCGTGAGTGGCCGCACGAATTGCTTCCGCTTGGCCTCTGGCCAAGTCCTGTGAGATTCGCTTGCCTCTATATTGCACCACGCTTGCACCGCCGGCAATGGCATGATGGACTTGCTCTACAAGCTTGCAGGTGTCAAGCGTATCGGGCGTAATTGCATACAAGCCTCGTATCATGCAGTGTGCTATCGGTCAACCCGAACGGACTGGCCAACCTCGGCTGGATCCGTGGCGGACTTTATTTCATCGTCATCTTCATCATCTTGCGCCCAAAACAGGCGATCTGGAACCAGCTGCCCCATGCCCGGCCTGAAACCGAATTTTAAGGTTTGCCACGTATATTCTTGCGCTTCCCGTGCCGCCTCAGAAATATCGAGTCCACGCGCAATCGTCGCCGCAAGTGCCGATGCGAGCGTGCAACCTGAGCCGTGATAACTATCTGGCAGCCGTTGCCATGTATCACTACGCAAAATACCTTTTTCGAAGAATAAAGTATTGATCACCTCGGGCGTTGGCTCGTGGGTACCGGTAACCAAAACGTATTCGCAGCCCAGCTCAATCAACCGCATTGAGAGCCTCTCAAGGCCAACCCCTTCCTCTTCATCCTCCTGCATCAGGCGACGTAGTTCGGGGGTGTTTGGCGTCATAACGGTGCATTGGGGAATGAGCAGCTCACGAATTGCGGACAAGATATCTTCGTTCGCGAATTCGTCACCGCGCCCGGAGGCCAACACCGGATCGAGGATGAGCGGAATGTCCGGGTAGTCCGATACGATCTCCGCAATCACCGAGACGTTTTCGGCGCTGCCCATCACACCGATTTTGAACGCAGCAACGGGGATATCCTCAAGAATTGCCCGTGCTTGATCGGCAACCCAATCGGCATCTATCGGCAAAATTCCCTCTACGCCAGAGGTATCCTGCACTGTAATTGCCGTGATCACAGACAAAGGATGGCAGCCCATGCTCGCCAACGTCAATATGTCGGCCTGAATACCGGCTCCACCAGAAGGATCGCTTGCCGCGAAAGACAAGACGGCTGGCGGCGCTTTGATAAAATTGGGCATGGTTAACTTGGCTGTATTGAAAAGGGGCAAAGCGGAAAATGCGCATACAGCATGCGATCAGCATAGCCGCTAAACTATTTGTTGATTTGGCAATGTTTGGGACGTCCCGCACTTGCGCCACGACAAACTATTGTAGCCCTTGAAAGCCGAGAATGGATGAGCCACAACCACCTGCCACCAATAAAACCTGGATGTGTCTGGTCTGCGGATTGATGTACGAGGAATTGGTCGGATGGCCGGACGACGGCATAAGCGCGGGTACGCGCTGGGAGGACGTGCCAATTAGTTGGTGTTGTCCGGAGTGCGGCGCGCGCAAAGAAGACTTTGAAATGGTCGAAATTTGAATGTGGACCGCCTCACTCAAGAGTCTGCGTTGCCGATTATTTACAACCATCATTGACGACCAAAGCTCCGCTGTTGTTTCTTTTTGCAAAGCGGGATAACCTCTGTATCGCTGATCAGGCGGACTTTATGGAAACCTCTGCCTCAGGGGAAATCCTATTCCACAAGCATGTTGCAGGTATTGTGGGCGATTTGCGGATACCATGGCAGGCTATACAATATTGGTGGTGTCAAATTTGACACGTCCGTTCAGGAAAAGAGCCTCGTGAGCGACGCAAAACCGTTATCAGGTGTAAGAGTAATGGTGATCGACGATTCGAATACGATTCGCCGTTCCGCCGAAATCTTCTTAATGCAAGCGGGCTGCCAAGTCATCTTGGCCGAAAACGGATTTGATTCACTTGCAAAGATCGCTGACCACCATCCGGACCTCATTTTTGTGGATGTCATGATGCCGCGACTTGACGGCTATCAAACCTGTGCGCTGATCAAAAAAAATGCGAAGTTCAAAGTTACTCCGGTGATCATGTTGTCGTCCAAGGACAGCTTGTTTGACCGGGCGCGTGGACGCATGGTTGGGTCGGACGAATATCTGACCAAGCCATTTTCCAAAGATAGTTTGTTAAGGACCGTTGAGGCGCACCTCCCTGTTCGCCATATCGGCAAACCCGATTAGCGCTGCAAGACGCACACCAAAATCTAACGCATCAACCATCACGATTGGAGCAAAACATGGCCGTCAAAAAAATCCTTATCGTTGACGACTCCCCCACCGAGCGCGCATTTCTTGAGGGATTGCTGGTGAAGTCCGGTTATAGCGTTGTCATTGCCAACAGCGGCGAAGAGGGCGTTGAGAAAGCCAAAGCTGAATTGCCGGATCTAATTTTGATGGACGTCGTCATGCCAGGGCTCAATGGCTTTCAGGCAACGCGCGCCATCACGCGGGACGAGTCGACGAAACATATTCCCGTCTTCATTTGTACGACCAAAGATCAGGAAACGGACAAGATCTGGGGGATGCGCCAGGGTGCCAAGGACTATCTGGTCAAGCCTGTCAATGGCACAGAATTAATTTCAAAAATCAAGGCGCTGGGTTAAGCGGCCACGCCGCTCTTGCACTCATTGACTCATGGCCAGAAAAACCAGTCTTCGTGAATTTCAGCAAGGGGTCGCGCAGCGCCTGCGTGACGCAGCTTCACGCAAAACGGTGCTATCAAGACTCGGCTTTCAAGTGGGCGAGGATAATTGGCTCGTCAGCCTGTCGGATGTTTCCGAAGTAATTCCGGTTCCCAAAATTGTGCCCGTACCACTGACGCTGCCCTGGTATCGCGGCGTTGCCAACATACGCGGAAAACTTTATTCGATTACTGATTTTGCCGGCTACCAGGGACAACCGCCAATAGGTCCCGGAATGGAACGACGGGTAATCCTCGTTGCAGAAAAATTGATTGAAGGATCGGGATTTGTCGTGAGTCGTATGTTGGGCTTGCATAATCCAGCACAATTTACGCCGGAAGTAATCGAAGCCGCTAGTGCGCGCCCATGGATATCCGGTGTGTATCGCGATGTAAATGGAATGCGCTGGTATGAGTTGGATTTGTCTGGACTGACACGAGATACGCGTTTTCTCGAAGCAGGTATCGTGACTGTGACCACTGCCGCTTAGCGGTGTTGGACACACTCATATATTAAGCACGTAACGGAGAAGCCATGGCACTCAAACTACCGTCCCTGTTAAACAAGGGCAATGACAAAACCGGGGCGAAGCCGAGTGCTTCTGTCGCGGCATCCTCCGGCGGCAAGTCGTCAGGATCTTTTTTCGAGAAACTGTTCGGGCGAAAAAAAATATCTGCGGGTGCTTCAAAGATCAGCGCGGGGAAGGAACCCAAAACAAGTTCCGCCCCGACCACCGGAACCGGCGGCACAACAGGCTCCCAGACGCGAAAAATAACGGCGGATGTCGCTGCGGCCAAAGTCAGCAAGCCCGCAAAAAAAGGCGGGGCATTCAAGCTGCCACTTATCGGCGACCGCCCGATCGAACAGCAATTGCCAATATTGCTCACTATTGCGGGCCTGTTTGGTGCTCTGACTATCGGTGCGATTTTCCTTGATGCAAGAGACCGCAGCGATATTTCAACTTTTGCCAACATCACCTCGCAATTACAGTATCACTCACAACGACTGGCTAAATCAGCGGGCTTGGCTGCGCGTGGTGATTTAGCGTCTTTCCCGCAACTGGAGGACAGTCGAGATCAGTTTCAGCTCTACCTGAAGGTGCTCAATGACGGCGGCGAGGCTTTCAACACCACCGTACCAAGTGCCAAGATTAGTGAGGAACTCACGTCCCGATTGGCAGAACTGACGAAACGCTTCACTGATGGCTCAGCAGCGGCGAGCTCTATTCTTAATGCAAAAAACGACCTGTCAGAACTGTCCCGCAACATTGCGCAGGTGCGCGCAGGGTCTGAGGAGCTTGCAGAGCTATCTCAAGACCTTACCGGTCTGATGCAGCAGTCTGGGGCGCCGCCAGTACAAGTCTTGAAGGTTAACCGTCTGACGTTCCTGTCGGAACGACTTGGCCGCGGGTCTGCCGAAATTCTTGGCGGAGAGATCATTGATCCCACTGTCCCGTTCCTGATGGGTAAAGACACGAATGATTTCCGTGAACTGATTAAAGCGCTGGAGTCAGGGTCAGATGCTCTCGGCATCAGTGCGCTGCGCGATGGCGATGCGAAAGCCAAAGTAGCCAAGCTGCGCGAGTCATTCAATCGATTTGAGGAAAACATCAAACCTATTTTGGGAAGCGTTCAAAAGCTGGTGTCAGCGCGGCAATCGGGACGCGTGCTGCAACAGGGTTCTGACCAACTTCTCAACAACGTGGAGGAGTTGCAAAAGGCGCTGGCAGTGGAAAAACGCAACTTGCTGCTTATCCTCGCGTTCGCATTCGGCACGCTGGCTTTGATTTTCCTCGGCCTGATTGCTGCGGTGTTTCTGTCGGATGCGCGTAAACGTGCCGCAGAATCCGAAACCGAGAACAAGCGTAACCAGGAAGCGATCTTACGGCTACTGAATGAAATGGGGGATTTGGCCGATGGCGACTTAACCATTCGTGCAAAAGTTACCGAAGACATCACCGGCGCGATTGCAGACTCCATGAATTACACCATCGATGAGTTGCGTACGTTGGTCACGGGGGTGAACAATGCATCGACCTCGGTGTCGGCGAAATCCCAGCAGGCGCAGGCAGTGTCGGTACAACTGCTCGACGCGGCGGAAAAACAGTCAAGAGAAATTCAGGACACAACCCAGCAAGTGTTAAGTGTGGCCACAACGCTGGCGTCGGTGTCCTCTAACGCTGAAGAGTCTTCGCAGGTCGCAATGCGTTCTCTGGCGGCATCAGACAAGGGTCGCCTCGCGGTACAAAATTCGATCTCCGGCATGAACGATATCCGTGACCAAATTCAGGAAACCTCAAAACGTATCAAACGGCTGGGCGAAAGCTCTCAGGAAATCGGCGAAATCGTGGAGCTGATTTCTGACATTACAGAGCAAACGAACGTCCTTGCGCTTAACGCCGCCATTCAAGCGGCCTCGGCCGGTGAGGCCGGGCGCGGGTTCTCGGTGGTGGCAGAAGAAGTGCAGCGGCTGGCTGAACGCTCGGGTGAGGCTACGAAGCAAATCGGCGCAATTGTGAAGACCATTCAGGCGGACACCCAAGACGCGGTGGCCGCTATGGAAAAATCGACGACGGGTGTGGTGGAAGGCGCAAAGCTATCTGACGCTGCCGGACAAGCGCTGAGTGAGATCGATACCGTTACCAAGAATTTGGCCAATCTGATTCAGCGAATTTCTACAGATACTCAAGCGCAGGCGGCATCGGCCAACAAAGTTGCACGCAATATGCAGGATATTCTTGAGATCAATCGACAAACCACATCGGGCACGCAACAAACTGCGTCGTCGATTAAAGAGTTGGCCGATGTAGCCTCGGACCTCAAGGCCTCTGTTTCCGGGTTCAAGTTGTAACGCTCCCCAAACCACATCAATCGTTTCCGACCGAGCTCCAGCTTGCGCTAAATGCCACCGAATCCAAAACCTGCGTTCGATATCGGCCCACTTTCATGGGTCAAGGCCGAGATCGAACATTCGCTCAATGAAACCCACACGCATCTTGCGGCGCTGACTGCCAATCCGGGCGACGCAAAGGCGGCCAAGTATGCCGCGACGCATTTGCATCAAGTCTCAGGCGCGTTAACGATGGTCGGTCTCGGTGCCGCCACACGGTTTAACGAAGAGGTCGAAAAGCTTGTAGGCAGTCTTGAAAGCGATCCAAACGCACGGGCGCAAGCACCACAGCGCATCAGCACCGCATTGACTGCGACGGCAAGCTTGTCGGCGTATCTCGACAGTCTGATGGCGGGAGAACCTGACCGTCCAATGCAACTCGCGCGCGCATACCTTGAGGTCAATAGAGCGCGGGGGGCCAATGACGCCTCAGAGATTGACCTGTTTTCGCCAGACCTCTCACTCGCGACGGTGATGCCTGACCACACGGTCGCGTTGCCAAAACCCGAAATGCTTGCCGAGGCAATCAAACAGCGGCGCTCAATGTATCAGGCTGGCCTGCTGAAGCTGCTCCGCGACAAGGATATGATCGGCGGCGCGCGTGAGATGCGCAACGCGACGCTTGCCATTGAGGCGCTACAAGTAACCTCCCCAACCGTGTCGTTCTGGTACGCAGCAAGCGGATTTTTTGATGCGGTGGCGAGCAATCCCGCCGAATCAGGAACGTTGGCGGTACAACTGTTCGGCAAAATCGATCAGCAGATCAAGTTGTTGATCGAGGGTGTGCAAAAAATTCCCGAAAAGCTTTTTCGAGACATCCTGTTGGTCATCGGACGGTCGAAGGCCAGTACCGAAAGATTGACTAAAATCCGCGA
>JAYURJ010000290.1:0-23063 GCA_043756275.1 Betaproteobacteria bacterium
CGTCGAAGCTTCCCTGTTTGTATGAGCGTCAATGCTTCGGAAAGTTCGTCGAGCGTGCCGAAACCGCCGGGCATCACCACATAAGCAGCCGCGTGTTTGACAAACATTGTTTTGCGCGCGAAAAAATGCTGGAACATCATCGACACGTCCTGATAGCCATTGCCGCCCTGCTCGAACGGCAGCAGGATATTGAGGCCCACGCTGGGGCTTTTGCCCGCGAACGCGCCCTTATTGGCCGCTTCCATGAGGCCTGGGCCACCGCCTGAGAGCACGCTGAAGCCGGCATCGGACAATTTGCGCGCAATCGTTTCGGTGACTGCGTAGTAGTGGTTATCTTCGTTCAACCGTGCGCTGCCGAAAATGGCAACCGCGGGCGATACCCCGGTCAGACGCTCTGATGCCGACACCATTTCGGCGATAATATTGAACATCCACCACGATTCACGCGCAGCGGCAAGCGACTGGTGTTTCATGTCCGGATCGGACGGCGTGGGAATTTTCCCGACTTGCTTCTTACCTTGTTGAGATTGTGTCAACTTCGCATACTCCAATGACAGCCACTAACAGCCATGCGCGCATCTGAAAAACCACGCCTGCTGCTCGTCGATATTTCGAGCTTTTTTTATCGCGCTTTCCACGCCATGCCCGACTTTCGTTCGCCGGCCGGCGAGCCCACCGGCGCGATCTTCGGCGTGGCCAATATGCTCAATAAATTGCGCATTGATTACCCGGCAGATTATAGCGCCTGCGTGTTTGACCCCAGAGGCAAAACCTTTCGCGACGACATCTATTCCGAATACAAAGCCAATCGCGCCTCAATGCCCGAAGACCTCGCCCACCAGATCGGCCATATCCGCGAAGTCGCCGAAGCACTCGGCTGGCCGTGTGTGGTGGTCGATGGCATGGAGGCAGATGACATCATCGGCACCCTTTCCAAGCAGGCCACCGCGCGTGGGGTGGAAACCATCATCGGCACGGGCGACAAAGACTTGGCGCAGTTGGTGGATGAGCATGTAGTGCTGGTGAACACGATGTCCAACGAAACGCTGGATGTTGAAGGCGTCAAAACGAAATTCGGCGTGCCGCCCGACAGAATTATCGATTACCTGACGCTGATGGGAGACACGGTCGATAACGTGCCGGGCGTTGAGAAGGTCGGCCCTAAAACGGCCGCGAAGTGGATTGCTGAATATGGCTCGCTCGACGGCGTGATCGCAAATGCCGCCAATATCAAAGGCGTGGTCGGTGAGAATCTGCGCAAAGCGCTGGACTGGTTGCCGACGGGTCGCGTACTGGTGACGGTGAAATGCGACGTGCCGCTGTCGTTTGATTTCGACACCATCGATCACAAAACGCCGGATATCGACAAGCTCGACAAGCTTTATGAACAGTTTGGGTTTAAGGGGATGCGGGCGTCGCTGCACAAGGGCGGCACTGCTCAATCAAGCACTGTCATTTCGAACCCGGACTCATCCGGTGAGAAATCTGCTTCTTCCGTTTTCAAACAAGCCGACAAAGATGCCGGCGCTTCTCGCTGGTCTTCCGGTGAACCCGCCGCACAGCAAGCCGTCTTCGTCGATACGCGCAACTACGAATGCATCTTGACCGATGCGCAACTCGACGCGTGGATCGCAAAACTCAACGCCGCCGAGTTAGCGTGCGTGGACACCGAAACCACCAGCCTCGACCAGATGCAGGCGCAGATCGTCGGGCTTTCGTTCGCATGCGCTGCCGGCGAAGGCGCGTACCTGCCGCTGCGGCACATCTACCCGGGCGCGCCGGATCAACTCGATTTCGATCAATCAATAGCCAAGCTGCGGCCGTGGCTGGAAGACGCGACGAAAAGGAAACTCGGCCAGAACATCAAATACGACCTGCATGTATTCGCCAACCACGGCATCCAAGTGAAAGGCTACGTACACGACACGCTGCTGCAATCGTACGTGCTGGAAAGCCATCAGCGGCACGACATGGATTCATTGGCCACACGGCATCTCAACGCCAAGACAATCTCATTTGAAGAAGTCGCAGGCAAGGGCGCTTCGCAGATCGGCTTTGAACAAGTCTCCATCGAGACCGCGACCAATTATTCGGCGGAGGATTCGGATGTGACGCTGCAACTGCATCTGGCGATGTACCCGCAAGTTGCTGCCGAGGAAAAACTTAATTTCGTCTACGAACAAATCGAGATGCCAACCTCGCATGTGCTGCTCACGATTGAGCGCAATGGCGTGTTGATCGATGGTGCACTGCTCGAAAAACAGAGCGGTGAACTCGGCATCAAAATGCTGGCACTTGAATCCAAGGCACACGAGGAGGCAGGTCAGCCATTCAATCTCGGCTCGCCCAAGCAACTGGCCGAAATTCTGTTCGACAAGAAAGGCATCAAGCCGCTCAAGAAAACACCGGGTGGCGCGCCCTCAACGGACGAAGAAACGCTTGCGAAATTGGCTGAGGATCATCCGCTGCCGAAAATCATTCTCGACTACCGCAGCGTCGCCAAACTCAAAAGCACTTACACCGACAAACTGCCGCGCATGGTCAATCCCAAAACCGGCCGGGTGCACACCAATTATGGACAGGCGATTGCCGTCACAGGCCGCTTGTCATCAAACGATCCTAATCTGCAAAACATTCCCGTGCGCACCGCAGAAGGCCGCCGCATTCGCGAAGCCTTTATTGCGCCACCCGGAAGCAAGATTGTTTCTGCCGACTATTCGCAAATTGAGTTACGCATCATGGCGCATCTGTCCAGCGATCCCGGTCTGCTTGATGCTTTCGCAAAAGGTGAGGACGTGCACCGCGCTACAGCGTCGGAAGTATTCAGCGTGCCGCGCGATCAGGTCTCGAGTGAGCAGCGCCGCTACGCCAAGGTGATCAACTTCGGGTTGATATACGGCATGAGTGCCTATGGGCTGGCAAGCAATCTTGGCATCGAAAACTCAGCCGCGAAGCTCTACATCGACAAATACTTCGCGCGCTATCCGGGCGTGAAGGCGTACATGGACCGTACCCGCAATGAAGCGCATGAGTGCGGCTATGTGGAAACGGTTTTTGGTCGCCGCCTTTGGCTACCCGATATTCGCAGCGGCAACCAAGGCCGCCGCCAAGGTGCTGAACGCGCGGCGATCAACGCGCCTATGCAGGGAACGGCAGCGGATTTGATCAAGCTTGCGATGATTGCGGTGCAGGGCTGGCTGGAGAGTGAAAAGCTCGCGACGCGCATGATCATGCAGGTGCATGATGAACTCGTGCTGGAGGTGCCGGATGCAGAGTTGGAGCGCGTGAAATTAAAGGTGCCGGAATTGATGAGTGGCGTAGCGAAACTGGATGTGCCGCTGGTGGCGGAACCGGGAGTGGGGATGAATTGGGAGGAGGCGCATTGATGCGTTTTTGGCATCGGCATTGAACATAAATGTATATGATAGTAATATACAAAAATGATTGATTTTTCCAGCATTGTCGGGTTTGATTGGGATGCAGGCAATGCGCGCAAAAACGAACGCCATGGTGTTTCCCAAGTTGAAGCCGAGCAGGTATTTTTCGATCCGCAACTGCAAGCTATGGATGACGCGAAGCACTCCTTGACTGAGTTGCGATACATTGCATTTGGCATGACGGAAGAAGGTCGTGAATTACAGGTCGCGTTTACGCTACGCGCGAGCGGAACGCTGATTAGGGTTATTTCAGCGCGCGATATGAATCGCCGTGAAAGGAAAGTTTATGAAAGCCAAGATTAAAGCCACGCCAAAATTTAAGACGGAAGCCGAAGAGCGTGCGTTTTGGGAGCGCCCCGATAGCACCGATCATCTCGATCTCTCCAAGATGCAGCGCGTCAGCTTCCCCAACCTGAAGCCCACTACGCAAAGCATTTCTCTGCGCCTGCCGTTGCACATGCTTGAGCGCATCAAGGTCAAGGCAAACGCACGCGATGTGCCTTATCAATCGCTGATCAAGATTTGGCTGGAGGAGAAGTTGTCGGCGTAGACGTTTGTTTATTTGCGGGAACATGCAGGTGCATGATAAATAGCTGCTGGGGGTGCGGATTCAGAGTTGGATCGCGTGAAGTTCAAAGTGCCGGAGTTGATGAGTGGCGAAGCTAGATCTGCCGCTGGTGACGGAGCCGGGAGTGAAGATGAATTCGGAGGAGGCGCATTAATACAATGGAGTTTTCAACGTCGCTAATAGTTTCGGGAAGAGTTCACCCGGAGCGGGCCGATGTTCATCTGTATCCGATTCAACTGGCATTGAAAAATGACATGATCGGAATTGATGGCACGCTAAATCTTTGGATTGTCTGTTGTCAGATTCAAGGTCAATTTGTTGGTAGCTATAGCAACCTAATTCAACTTAAGCAAGGCATCGAGGATGCATGTCGCCAACTTGTTGATGCATTGGGATATGCGCTTGGCTGCGGTTATGACGTTGAAATTACGCAAATTTCTAACCCTAACAACATGGACACAATTGTGTTTTCTGTACAAGAAGAGGGTTTGGCACAAATCACAAAGCAGCTGAATGTGGAGTTCAATCAAATTGCACCGCTGCTGAATTCCCCGTTTGGATTATTTGTCAGGCGTTGTCTGGCGGATCTCAGGGAGGCAATAAGAAATCCCGCCGATTGTGGATTTCATTGTTACCGTGCGCTTGAATCTTTGAAGTGGGCATTTGCCGATGACCCCGATGACGAAGGATCCGCCTGGAAAAACCTTCGAGCCGCAGCAAACGTTTCCAAAGAAGAAATCGTCACCAAGATTAAAGTATTCGCCGATGGGCCGAGGCATGGAAGGGCAGAACTAATCCCTTTAGACCAAAGACGACAACTCTTGACCTTAACGTGGGAGATTGTCGGCAAGGTATTCTTAACGTTAATCGTCAGAATGCCAAATTACCAACAGTTTCAATTTACAAAGCCTACAGACAAAAGGTAATCGGGGACAGCCCACCTCGCTCGATAAAAGGCCCGCGTCGATTTCGCAGAGAAACACAAGCACTGGCGTGCCTCTCAGGCCGAAATACCTCCAAACGCCGCACCAATAATGGACTTCTCGTTTTCGCGCTGAGCTTGTTATGCATACGATCATATGCATATAATGCGTTAATGCGATTTACTTGGGACGAAGCAAAACGGAAATCTATTCTCGCGAAGCATGGCTTGGATTTTGCCGATGCGCATCGCGTGTTTGCTGGGATTATCATTGAGCAGACAGATACGCGGTTCGACTATGACGAACCACGAATGATTGCGGTGGGGATGCTCGATGCCATTGTCGTGCTAATCGTACATGTGGAAGGCGACGACTGCGTTCGCATTATTTCAATGAGACAAGCGACCAAAAATGAAGCGAACTTCTACTACGAAATCATCACCACCTATTGACCCGGACGAGGCACCACCGGTTACGCGCGAATTCTTCAAGGATGCCAAGTATCGCGTCGCCGGCAAAGAGGTTCCCAAAGCCGAATGGCAAATGGCCGCTCGCGTACAGCTTGGCGAAATACTCGGCAAGAAACGCATCAGCATCATGCTGGACGCGGCGATCATCGAGCATTTCAAAACAGTGGCCGGTGATCGAGGCTACCAAACGCTGATTAACGACACGCTTCGGCGCGCGGTTGAGGGCCAGTCGCTCGTAACTGAATTGCGCACCGTGGTGCAGCAAGAACTGGCGGCGTACAAGATTCGCTAAGCGCTGAAGAATAGCGCCGTTTTGCTTTTAGCCTGCACAAGTTATTGCTTGTCGCTTACTTCACTCACTTCACCGTTTTATTCGACCCTTCAGGATGCATCTTTACGCGCGGTCGTTGTTGCGCGAAGCGGTCACAACCATGGTGTCGAGGATCGTGACGGGTTTGCGTGATGCGGTGACGACGATGGTGTCGAGCCGTTGCACGGTGACTGCTTCACTGGCGACAGCTTTGTTGCTATTGAACAGGCCGCTCGCGATGACGAACAGGCTGACAATGATAAGTGTGGAGATGGCGATGTTGTCTTTGTTGTTGCTGGTAAATGCTGTTTTCATGTAGTTCTCCTTGGGGTCGGTGGTTGGTGTGTCGTTGTTGATGACTGAACTTTACGGAGCGGGACGCAATGTCTCAAACGGATTGCGACCAATCGCACAAAACGGCGCGTGAAACGGAAAAAAACGCTGACGGACTTTTTATTTCAATCGTTGAGACGTTGATTTGACACGCCACCTCAAGCGCTAACTTGCAGGCAAAGAGTAAAAAGGAATAACACTCAAACTCAAGCACTGGAGTGCTTCGCAGGCCGAAATGTCGCCACGAGCCGCGCCAGCGCTAGACTTTTATCTATTTTGTTGGGGCAGTATGCAAGTGACGGTAAAAGCGCTGGTAATTGCCGCAACGCTCCTCGTGCCTACGATATGTAGCGCTGAATCAGGCGAGCAATTTCAAAATGGCGTTCATCGGGCGCGCGACCTCGCCACATGGGATGGATGGCGTAACCAGTGCAATGTTACGTGTTAAAGGCTAAAGCATACCGGGACTTTTGGCGAATTTGCCTCGTAGACCACGCTGCAATTTGGATCCACAGAACCCACTCACACGGGCAGGGTTCAAAAGCGTTAGGTCGGCTATCCGTACCAACGCTGAAAAGCAATATTCTCTGCGCCAGCCCGTTACCGCAATCAGGGGATACGCAACTATCGCCGATGCAGTAAAGTAGGCGTGTAACAAATTGTCTTAGCGCTCAGCCCGGCATCCCGCCAAAAAGTTGCATATCCCAAGGAGCAACATTATGAATTCGAAATTTAGACTACGTCGCATTCCGCGTGGTGTCGCCGCGGCGCTGGCGCTCGCGGTCAGTGCCGCCGTGATGTCGGCCGATCATGCAGAATCGCCCGGTGCCGATGCTGATCCGGCGGCTGACCTTGCCGATGTTTTTATTTTCCCGTCGCCCGAATCGGCGAGCAAAACCGTTGCTGCCATCACCTTTGGCGGACGAGCAGCCCCCCGTTCCAGAATCGATGGTTCGTTTTACTGTGATCCCAGAGTGCTTTACACGTTGCATATTGATCGTGCCGATGCGGCAGGCAATTTTGACAGTGTCGCCGATGTCAAGGTGTTGGCAAGACTTGCCAGGGATCAGGATGGCAACTGCGGTTTGCAACTTGAGAACGTGCCCGGTGCCGGCGGCATATTTTCCGGCAAGGCCGAGAGCGTCTTCACTTCTTCCGGCGGCATGCGTGCGTTCGCCGGGTTGCGTAACGACCCGTTCTTTTTTGATGCCGAAGGCTATGCGGCGCTGGTCGCGTCCTTCGCGGGCGCCGGACAAAGCGGCGACGTGGTCGGCGCATTCAGGCTCAGCGGCGGGCAGGCCCGGCGCGATTCGTTCGCGTTTCGAAATGTCTCAGCAATCGTTTTTGAAATGAGCAACGATGTATTGGCTCCTGCTGTAGGTGGTGTGCGGCCTAAAGTCAGGGTTTGGGCAACCACTGGCCGATTGGCGGGGTGATCATATGAAAACCAAATTTGCTATCCATACCATCCTCAAGCATAAATATTCGCGTTCCAGTATCGGATTTGCAGTTGCTCTTGTGCTTGGCGGCTGTGGCGGCGGCGGCGGCGACGTTGGCAGCCTCCGCTTCGATTTCTCGACCGCTACCGAGGATCGTTACCTTCGCGTTGATCGCACCGGACAGCCCGCGATAGCCACCGCGCTATTGTCGAGAGATCCGGCAATCTCGCCTATTGGCCCGACCGGCGCAATCCTCAACCCCGGCAATGCGTCCAACACCTTCAACAATCAGCGTGACGCGCTAAATCGCGGTGATCCAGTCAATGAAGGACGTGATTTCGCGGGTCTGTTGACGGTTGGCCCTCAGTCGAACTCGTTGAGAAATATCCATTTCGAGGTTGGTCCAGCGCTGCGCGCGCTCGGCCTCACGCCATGCTCGACGGAAATGGTAACGCCGCCCACGAGCAATGCGCAAGTTGACATCTCGGCCTGCGTAGCGGTGGTCGCGCCGGTAATTCTTCCGGATGTCATCACCTATGACCTTAACGCAGCGCCCGGTTGGCCGAACGGCCGCGGCTACGACGATCCGGTTGTGGATCGCCTGCTCTCTGCCGCACTGTTGCGTGTCTCCGGCGCTTCGCCACCGCACACGCTTAACACGCTTGTCGGCGTGATCAACCCCACCCGCGACGAGGCGGGCACCGCGCTGCCAGCCACATTCCCGCACTTGCGGCCTGCGCAGCCTTGACAACCATCCAATACAGGCTCGGCGCTGCGCTGAGCCTGATTTGGTTGTGCTTGCTCGCAGGTTGCGATGCTAAGACGAAGGACACTAGGGAAACGAAGGTAACGTCGGGCCCGACTAAAGCAGTTGAGAAACCCAGTTACGATAGCGAGCTGCGCAAATTTAATGCAGCCATCGATCATGGTATTTCGCTCGCCGCCAAACAAACCAGCGATACGCTTATTCCGCTCGAAGTTGTTTCGATTTATCAGGAACGCGCCCGGTTAACGGGCAGCTACGACGACTACGCCAAAGCCGAAGCGTTGCTGGCGAGCATTTCCACCGGCGTAGCGCCGCCACCTTCACAATGCCTTTCGCGAGCAAGGCTGCATTACTCCCTGCATCGGCTCAAACAGGCAAGCGCAACTCTGGACACCTGTCCGACGACGGTAGAACCGACGGAAATAGCCGCGTTGCGTGGTGACATTGCGATGTACACCGGGCGCTACCGCGAAGCCGAAGATATTTATCGGGCGCTGGTCAACGAGTCTGGTCTGTCTCAGCATTATGTTCGCCTTGCGCTACTGAAAAAATGGATGGGCGCGCCCGGCGAGGCCGCCGCACTCCTTGAAGCGGCAGAAAAACGTTACTACGGTGCTTCGCCGATCACGTCGGCTTGGCTCAAACTACAACGCGGACTGGTGGCGCTGGACCGGGGAAATCTGGACGAGGCGCTCGCGATGTATCGGCTCGGGTCTGATGCGATTAATGGGTGGTGGCTACTCGACGAGCATATTGCGGAGGTGCTGGCACTGGGCGGCAAGACGCAGGAAGCCAAACAGATCTACGAGAGCGTGGTGGGACGAACAGGCGCACCTGAGTTCATGGATGCGCTCGCGCAGATCGAGCGCCAGAACGGCAATATGGACGTTGCCTTGAAGCTTAAATTAAAAGCGCGCGCCATTTACGAGCAGCGACTCAAATCCTTTCCAGAGGCCTCAGCTGGCCACGCGCTCGATCATTTTTTGCAGGATCAGACCAATTCATCCCAAGCGCTATCGCTCGCGCAGAAAAATTTTGCGACCCGGCCATATGGTGAATCCGCAATCGCATTGGCGAAGGCCTGGATGCTCGCTGGCAAACCTGAGCGCGCAGCACCGTTGATTGACGCTGAGCTGTCAAAGGGATGGGACACTGCCGAAGCATATTGGATTCTCGGCGAAGTCCACCGCAAACTCGGCAACCAGCAGCGCGCCGACCACGCAAAAGCAAATGCACTGCGCAGAAATTCGCAAAGCGAGAAAATGTATGCGTTTGCGTCCTAAGCGTCGCAATTGCGATTGCGCGCGCCACCTGAGCCTTAAGGGGGTGATAGAGAGAACTGCGCGCGACCTTGATGCGATGGCGACGATCACGAAATAGGCTAGGCGTCTGTTATCTCAGCGCCTCAGTGCTTCGATACCAATAAGGATAAGACGTAGATGTGCCTTAAGTCGTCTTCAAATCAGCCGCCTCAATCGGCAATTTCCGCACACGTTTTCCCGTCGCCGCGAACACCGCATTGGCAACACTTGGTCCGCACGTCGCGACCACCGGTTCGCCAATGCCGCCGGGTTTTTCAGTCGATGCCACCAAATGCACATCGACCACCGGCATTTGGTTCATCCGCATCACCGGGTAATCGTGAAAATTGCTTTGCTCGACACGGCCATCCTTGAACGTGATTTTGGACAGCAGCACCGCCGACAATCCGTAGGCCACACTTGATTCCACCTGCGCTCTGACGATGTCGGGGTTTACCATCGTGCCGCAGTCCACCGCGCAGGTGACCTTATGCACACGCACTGCGCCTTTGTCGATGGAAATTTCCGCGACTTGCGCGACGTAAGTGCCATAGCCCTCCATCAGCGCGACACCGTGAAAACGCCCCTTCGGCGCTTTCCCCCAACCGGCTTTTGTCGTGGCGATACTCAACACATTGCGATAACGTTCTGCGTCCTTCCCGCTGAGCATCGCCATCCGGTAGGCAACGGGATCTTTTGCTGTCGCTGCAGCCATCTCATCAATGAAACTTTCATTGGCAAAGCAATTCAACGCATGTGATACCGAGCGCCAGTAGCCGACACGCACACCGGCATCGTGTATCGCCATTTCGACAGTCGTGTTGGCTATGTTATAGGGCAACAGGGATGCCTCGGTCATAAATGGATCAATGCCATCCTTTACCACCGGCGGAAATAGCCGCGCCGTAACTGAGGGCGAGGTGAGCCGGAATTTCATCGCGACCGGATTGCCGTTTGCATCCAATCCCGCCGAAAGTGTGTTCAAACTGACGGGGCGATAAAAGTCGTGCGTCATATCGTCTTCACGCGTCCAGATCAGCTTCACCGGTTTGCCAACTGCTTTGGAAATCTGTACCGCCTGTACGATGAAATCGACATCAATGCGCCGCCCAAATCCACCGCCCAGAAAGGTCGTGTGCACTTTCACATTTTCTTTTGGCAGGCCGGTGATCTGCATCGCCACACCTTCCGCCAATTGCGGAAATTGGGTTGGGCCGTAGATGTCGCAGCCATCCTTGCGTACGTCGGCGGTGAAGTTCATCGGCTCCATCGTAGCGTGGGCTAAGAACGGCAGCTCGTAGCTGGCTTCAATTTTTTTGGCGGCACCAGCCATGGCTTTATCGACATCGCCGGTTTTCTTGAGCGTCGCGGCAGGTTTTGTCAGTGCGTCTTTGAGTCCCTGCGAAATACCGGCCGATGAAAGTGCAGCACCCAACCCATTATCCCAGGTGATGTTGAGTGCGTCGCGCGCACTCTTGGCTTGCCAGAACGATTTGGCCACTACGGCCACGCCGTCGTCTATTTTTACAACTGCGAACACACCGGGCATGGCCTTCGCTTTGGTGTCATCCACGCTGAGCGGTTTGCCACCGAGCACCGGACACTGCGCCAGCGAGGCGATCAGCATGCCCGGCAGTTGCACGTCAATGCCGTATTCAGCTTTGCCCGTCACCTTCGCCGGCGTGTCAAGACGCTTGACGGGTTTGCCAATAATTTTCCACGCCTTGGCATCTTTGAGTGTGACGTCTTTGGGTACCGGCAAGCTGGCTGCTTTGGGGGCGAGCTGGCCGTAGAAAAGTTTCTTGCCACCTTTGCTAAATACCATGCCGTTATCGGCGCGGCAATCGGACTCAGGTATTTTCCATTCCTGTGCTGCCGCGGAAATAAGCATCATGCGCGCCTGTGCGCCAGCCTTGCGCAAGCCGTCAAACGCATCGCGCACGCTGGTGGAACCACCCGTGAGTTGTCCGCCGAGCAGGGCATTGATGTAGATGGGATCGGCACCGGCCATTTCTATTTTTACGCGACGCAGATCGACCTCGAGTTCTTCAGCCACCAGCATCGGCATCGACGTGTAGGTGCCTTGGCCCATCTCAGCGCGATGGCAAATGATGGAGACGGTGTTATCGCTGCCCACGCGCACCCAGCCATTCATTGCTGTGGTGGTTGCTGTGGCTTTGCTCAAGCCGGGTATGCTGAATCCCACCATCAATGCGCCCGACAAGGCGGTGGAGGTTTTCAGAAAATCACGACGGCCACTATTTTTTACTGTGTTCATGTTCATGCCCCCTTCTTGCCGGACATTTGCGCAGCGGCCTTGTGGATCGCCGCACGCATGCGTTGATAGGTTCCGCATCGGCAGATGTTGCCGCTCATGGCCTCATCGATGTCGGTATCGGAAGGGTTTTTGTTTTTCGTCAGCAACGCGACTGCCGACATGATCTGGCCGGACTGGCAATAGCCGCACTGCGGCACATCGAGTTCGATCCATGCTTTTTGCACCGGGTGCAGGCCCTTGCTGGAAATGCCTTCGATGGTGGTGATTCTCTTTCCCTCGCATGCCGATAGCAGTGTCGAGCATGAACGTGCAGGTTCGCCATTGATGTGCACGGTGCAGGCACCACAAAGCGCCAGACCGCAGCCAAATTTGGTGCCATTCATCTTGAGGTCATCGCGCAGCGCCCAAAGTAGCGGCGTGTCCGGACTCGCGTTAATGGTGACGGCTTTGCCGTTGACAGTCAGTTTTGCCACGATCATTTCCCCTTTGGTCGGTTGAATAACGTCAGCGGGAAAATGTACGCTGATGCGGGGAAAATGTAATGCTGTAGCGCACAAATAATTAAGCAAAAAACAAAAATCCTAGCATTGGCAGGCATCTTCAGCCAGTTTGTCTCCACAAGGCCCGCCAATGCTAGAGATCAATGAATTTCATGCGTTTTCACAACGCAATCGTCAATAAAAGTTGCTAGGTCTGCCCGCGATTGGCGCTCGCGCCGCGAATCAACGTACCCACGCCTTCACTCGTCAAGACCTCAAGCAACAATGCGTGCGGCACGCGTCCGTCGATAATGTGTGCTGTCTTTACGCCATTTTTCACCGCGTCGAGCGCGCAGGCCACTTTCGGCAACATGCCGCCGGAGATGGTGCCGTCTTCAATCAGCTCAGCTACTTTGGATGCGGTCAGCCCCGTCAACACTTTGCCTTTCTTGTCGAGCACGCCAGCCGTGTTGGTGAGCAAAATGAATTTTTCGGCTTGCAGGGCAACGGCGATTTTTCCGGCAACAACATCGGCGTTGATGTTGTAGGCCGTGCCGTTCTCGTCGACGCCCAGCGGCGCAATCACGGGGATGAAATCTTCGCTATCGAGCAAGTCGATGATGGCCGTATCGATCTTGACGACTTCGCCGACAAGGCCAATATCGATTTTTTTGCGCTTGTCTTCCCGCGAGGTGATGGTCATTTTTCGGGCGTGAATGAAATTGCCATCCTTGCCGGTGAGACCGACGGCTTTGCCACCGGCCTTGTTGATGAGTGTGACAATTTCCTGATTCACGAGGCCGCCCAACACCATCTCAACCACGTCGAGCGTTTCGTCATCGGTAACACGCATGCCCTGAATGAATTGTCCCTGCTTGCCGATTTTTTCGAGGGTGCGATTGATCTGCGGCCCGCCGCCGTGAACGACGACCGGGTTCATGCCGATCAGTTTCAGGAGTGTAATGTCTTCGGCGAAATCTTCCTGTAGCGCGCCATCGGTCATCGCGTTGCCACCATATTTGACGACGATATTCTTGTCCCAGAAACGACGGATGTAAGGGAGCGCTTCGATCAGCACCTCAGCTTTTTGCGCGGGAGAAATTCGCAGATTTAATAGCGTTTGCGCTGCCGTTGCGATAGTCTTTTTCGATGCATTCGCAACCTTTGTAGCGGCGGGTGGCTCGGATGCGGGTTTTGGTTTTGCTGATTTTGCGGTCGATTTTTTGGTCATGGATTTTCTCCGATGGCGTTGAAATGAAAATGTGATTTTACGGATGGAAAATTCGGATGGTGTCAGTGTTTGGCAGCCTGCCCCGGTTCATGCGGACTCAGCTTTGGCATCGCGTGATAACAGGCGCTTGACGGTTTCGCGTGGATCGGCGCGGGCGAACAGCACGGCATTCACGGCTTCAGTGATCGGCATTTCAATCGCATGCTTTCGTGCCAATGCCAGCGCCGTCTGCGCGGAGTTCACGCCTTCGGCAACGTGGCCGAGCGAGGCAAGGATGGCATCCAGACTCTTGCCTTGCGCGAGATGCACGCCCACTGACCGGTTGCGTGAAAGATCGCCGGTCGCGGTCAAGACCAGATCGCCTAATCCAGTTAAGCCCATAAACGTTTCGGGCTTCCCGCCCATCGCAACCCCAAGTCGTACGATTTCTGCCAAGCCACGTGTGATGAGCGCTGCACGGGCGTTCATGCCGAGCTGCATGCCATCGCAAATGCCGGCGGCAATCGCCATCACGTTCTTCAGCGCACCGCCAAGTTCAACGCCGACCAGATCATCGCTAGAATAAATACGCAATGCCGGACCATTGAGCTGCGCGGTCATTTCATATGCGAAGTGCAGATCATTCGCGGCAAGCGTCAATGCACAAGGCAGGCCTTTGGCGACTTCCATGGCGAAGCTCGGGCCGCTGAGCGCGCCATATTGACCGCCGGGTGTCGAGCCTCTTGTGGCATCGACGGTTTCATGTGGCAGCTTGCCGGTGAATTGGTCGAACCCTTTGCAAACCCAAATAATCGGCATGCCCGGCACGTGCGCATGGATTGACGAAGTCGTTGCCGCCAGACCGGACGTGGAGGTGGCAATCACACAGAGTTCAGCGTCTGCGAGAGTTGCACCCAGATCCGATGCTATTTTTATTGATGCCGGAATGACGACCCCGGGCAAATAGCGCTCGTTGCTGCGCGCTGTTGAAAGCTGCAGCACATGCGCATGATCGCGTCCCCACAGCGCAACGGCATGCTTTTGCGAAAATGAGATCGCAAGCGCTGTGCCCCAGGCACCAGCGCCCAGCACGAGAAGCTTCATGCGCCCCAGACTTGGGTGACGCGCACGAACCCGGTCAGGCCGTCGCGATGCCGCACCGGCAGCCAACCATCCAAGGTCGCCGGGCCGACAGGTTCCAGTAACACCGCACGCTGCGCTTCAAAGACAACCACAGCACTGCCATTGGGTGCAGCCCGAATCTCGGCGGTAACGTTTCCGACCTGAACATAACGCTTGTCGCCCAAGAATGTGTTTTCCATCCAGCCGATGGTGTTATCCGCGCCACGCACTTTCGTCCATTTGTCGAGCTTCACCAGGACTTCAACAGGATGAAAGCGGGACAGTATAAAAATCTTGTTCGCCTTGGTCGACAGCCCGTCATACAGGATTACCGGTTTATCACCGATCGCGGCGAATAGTGGCGCAGGCGACGCTTGCGGTGGGGTGGCCTGAGCCATTGCCACCACCGGCATAAAGCAAAACGCCGCCATCAGGGTGGCGGCGCTTCGATAAATCATGAATTTTTCCATGACCGCATTGTGCGTCAAATAACTTAGTGCGTCACCAACTGCGCCGCTTCAGGCGTTGCTGCCTGCTGGGAGTCGTGCTGCTTCTGCGCCTGATAGAGCGCCTCAAAGTTGACGGGGTTCAACAGCACCGGCGGGAAACCAGCGCGCACGATGGCGTCGGACACGGTCTCACGGACATACGGATACAGAATATTTGGATTACTGATGCCAAGGATGGGATCAAGATCAGCGTCCGGTACATTGCGAATGGCGAAAATACCGGCTTGATTTGCTTCCACTAAAAACATGGTTTTTTCGCCGATTTTGGCGGTAATAGTCAGAGTCAGTTCGGTCTGGAACACGCCCTCATCGACCTTGTTGGAAACGTGATGCAGTTGAACATCGACTTGCGGTGGGTCGCGCTCAAGGAAAATTTGCGGTGCATTGGGGACTTCCAACGAGAGATCTTTTACATAGATTTTTTCGATGGAATAAACAGGTTGGTTTTCTTGGATTGCTGCATCGGTCATTTTATTTTCCTCGGTAAGTTATACGTGTTTCAAAATTTCAGGCGGCCAATAGCGCGTCCAGTTCGCCGGCCTTGTCGAGCGCGGAAAGGTCATCAAAACCACCCACATGCCGTTCGCCGATATAAATCTGCGGCACCGTGCGACGACCGGTTTTTGCCATCATCGCTTCGCGCTGGGCCGGATCAAGATCGATACGAATTTTATCGATTTCCGCCACGCCTTTGGATTTCAGCAGACGCTCGGCCATGTGGCAGTACGGACAGGAGCCGGTCAGAAAGAGGGTAACTTTGGGCATGATCGTGCGTCGCGTTATTTTTCGACGGGCAGGCTGGCTTGTTGCCAGGCGCCAAATCCACCTTGCAGTTGGTATACGTCGACAAAACCATGCTGCTTCAACAGCCGCATGGCCGCACCCGCGCGAGTGCTGGCCCCGCACGTGACAACGACGGGTTTATCCTTGAATTTTGCGATTTCGTCGAGGCGCTTGCCGATTTCGGCGAGCGGGATATTTTTAGATTTTGGAATGCGACCGCTACCAAATTCGCCAGTCGCACGAATGTCGAGCACGAGCGCATTGCCACCGTTCATCAAACGGGTGGTTTCAAGTGTGCCAATTTCTCTGGAGCCGCCGGTTAACTTTGACAATGCCGGCCAAAGTAACATGGTGCCGCTGGCGATGAACAACAAAACCAGCATGATATTTTGTGAAAGAAATTCGGTCATAGGGTCGGCGGTTAGAAGAGAATTTCAGCGAATAGGGTGAAGAATCAATTGGGTTGGCGCGAAAACCTGATATTTTACCAACAAGCTGACATTAAATCTTCGTTTTGACCGCAATTTCTTCCACCATCTACATGTAGATGATCGCAACAAAAACAATACTTGATTGAGACCGTCCCAATGAAAAAACTTATATTGATGCGCCACGGCGAGAGCATCTGGAATTTGGAAAACCGGTTTACAGGCTGGAAAGATGTGGATTTGACTGAAAAAGGGGTGGCAGAGGCGCGACGGGCCGGGCGCGTTTTACTCGATGCTGGGATCGACTTTGATCTTGCGTACACGTCGCTTCTGACGCGTGCGATACGCACTTTGTGGCTGGCGCAAGAGGAAATGGATCGTCGCTGGGTGTCTGTGGTCAAGCATTGGCGGCTGAATGAACGCCACTACGGTGCCTTGCAAGGCTTGAATAAAGCCGAGACAGCGGCAAAATTTGGTGACGAGCAAGTGCTGGTGTGGCGCCGAAGCTACGATGTTCCACCGCCTGCGCTGAGCCGCGCCGATGAGCGCAATCCTGCGCATGATCAGCGCTACGCAACTCTGCTGCCAGAGGAGCTGCCGCTTACGGAGTGCCTCAAAGACACGGTCGCCCGCGTTGTGCCGTATTGGCAAATAGAAATCGCGCCGCAGGTGCGGGCGGGCAAAAAGGTGATTGTTGCCGCACACGGCAACAGTCTGCGTGCGCTGATCAAGCATCTTGACCTCGTCACCGATGACGCGATCGTTGGCCTGAATATTCCAACGGCGGTGCCGCTGGTCTACGAATTAACCGACGACCTGAAACCGATCAGAAATTACTATCTGGGAGATCAGCGCGAGATTGCGGCGGCGCAGGCTGCTGTTGCCAATCAGGGTAAAGCTCGGGCTTAGGAAAGGGGGGGGCGTAAACCCGAGAGTGGCAAAGAAACAATGAATCGACGTGCAACTTGGGCCGTGGCATTTTTGATTGCGCTGTTTTGTGCAGCGAGCCGCGCGGATAAAAAAATTGAACTCAATGCGCTGCGTGACCGCATCCAGAATCTGCAACGCGATCTGGCTAAAAGCGAGGAATCTCGCAGCGAAGTTGCGGATGCGCTACGAACGTCAGAAAAATCCATCAGCGAAGTCAATCGCGGCCTGCTCTCGCTGGGTCGTGAGCAGGGTCAGATATCGCTCAGTGTGCTCGAATTGAAGCGAAAAATTGACGGCGCGCGCGCGGATGTGATCCGTCAGCAAGGATTGCTGGAGGGCATGATTCGCTATCAATATATGTTCGGCAACACCGATGCACTGCGTCTGATGCTCAATGGTGATGACGTTGCCTCTGTAGCCCGGCAGATACATTACTTCGGTTATGTTTCCAACGCGCGCGCAACGATGATTGCCGGACTCAATAAAAGCCTGATGTCGTTAGCGGCACTCGAAGAAAATGCGCGCACAAAACAGGATGAGTTGGCCGTAAACGCGGAGGCGCAAAAAAAGGCGCGTAGCGCATTACAGACCGAGCGTGCCGAGCGGCAAAAGATTTTTGCAAAAATAAAAACGGATATTACGCAGAATAGACGCGAAATCGGGCGACTCAAACGGGATGAAGACCGGCTCAGCAAACTGATGGATCAGCTCGCAAAGGCGCTGGCAAAAGATCGGGAAGCTCGCAAGGAGCGCCGGGCCGACCGCATCCAGCAAAAGGGGCAGTCCGTAGATAGTGATGCGGACAATTCATTCATCGGGCGCGCGTTTCAGAGTTTGAAGGGCAAACTGAAATTACCCACCCGAGGGGAACTTCAAGGGCAGTTCGGCAGACCAAGAGAAGATGGCGGCGTGACTTGGAAGGGACTTTTCATTCGCGCCGATGTCGGGCAAACCGTGAAAGCGGTTGCCGACGGACGGGTCGTGTATGCCGATTGGCTGCGGGGTTTTGGAAATTTACTCATTGTCGATCATGGTGGTGGCTATATGAGCCTCTACGGAAACAATGAAAGCCTGTTAAAGCAGGTCGGTGAAAGAGCGCAGAGCGGCGAAACTGTCGCGTCGGTCGGATCCTCCGGCGGCGCGTTGGAATCGGGTGTATATTTTGAATTGCGTCTCGAAGGCAAGCCGTTTGATCCGATGAAATGGGTGGCGCGCTGATACAGCACACACAGATGCCCGAGTGCGAAAAATTTATTGTGAGGATTGCATGAACAATGCATCAAAAGATATTTTGAACAATACCGTGAGCCGCAAATTGAAGGCGGTCGGATTGATCGGGATTGGAGCTATTGCGGGCGTTTTGCTGAGTCTCAATTTCTCGGCCGTTGCCGAACGTCAAAGCACGATGCTTAACCTGCCGATTGAAGAAGTTCGCATGCTCTCTGAGGTGTTTGGGCGTATCAAGAGTGACTACGTCGAAGACGTGGACGATAAACGCCTGATCAAGGAAGCCATTAACGGCATGTTGACGGGCCTCGACCCGCATTCGGCCTTCCTCGATGCGGACGCATTTAAAGAAATGCAAACCACCACCACTGGAAAATTTGGTGGCTTAGGGATTGAAGTCAGCGCAGAGGATGGTTTTGTGCGGGTGATTTCACCTATCGACGATACACCAGCGTTTCGCGCCGGCATCAAGGCAGGTGATTTTATTATCAAGGTCGATGAAACGAGTTTGCGCGGTATTTCGCTCACCGAGGCGGTCAAGCGCATGCGTGGCGAGGCCGGCACCGAAGCGAAACTGACAGTGTTGCGGCGTGGCGAGGCCAAGGAATTGGTGTTCAACGTCAAGCGCGCCATCATCGAAATTCAAAGCGTTCGCTCACGAGTTATCGAGCCCGGCTATGCCGTCATCCGGGTGGCCCAGTTTGAAGAAAACACCGGCGAAAAGATGACACGTCACATCATCGATGCGTACAAGCAAAACGGGGGCGCACTCAAAGGACTGGTGCTGGATTTGCGCAACGATCCGGGCGGGTTGCTGAATGCCTCGGTTGCCGTCTCGGCAGCTTTTCTGCCCAAGGATGCGCTGGTGGTTTACACCGACGGCCGCGTCGAGGATGCCAAGATGCGCCTTCACGCTCGCAAGGAGAACTATTTGCGCAGCCCCAATCGGGAAGACTATCTCGCTAAATTACCGCCGTCGATCAAGGATGTGCCGATGGTGGTGCTGGTCAACAATGCGACTGCATCGGCTTCCGAAATTGTGGCGGGCGCATTGCAGGACCACAAGCGCGCAACCATCATGGGCTCGCAGACGTTTGGCAAGGGTTCCGTGCAAACCATCCTGCCGTTGGGCAACAACAGCGCAATCAAGCTGACCACCGCACGCTACTACACGCCGAATGGTCGCTCGATTCAGGCGAAGGGTATTATTCCCGACGTGAGCGTCGATGACGGCTCGCAACGGTTGGCGATGCGTGAAGCCGATCTTGAGCGGCATCTGGTTGGCGACGACGAAAAGAAAGCCGCCGAGTTATTGAAGGCCAAACTCGAGACCATTACGGATGTACCGGCATTGCCGACTGAGCAAAAAGACAAGGATGGCAAGGCCAAAGGACTACCTGTTGGCGGTCTGCCCGGCCAGGGTGGAAAAGCCGCAGGTGTCGGTGTCGCAAACGTTGCAACACTCGATAGCAAGCTTGACGAAAAGCCAATCGAATACAAACCGCTCAACGGGTTGGATGGAAAGCCGATCGACTTTGTGTTGCAGCAAGCGATGAACCAGTTAAAAGGGTTGCCGGTTGCCGCCAATCCACGCGCGCTGGTGGCCAGCGCCAGTGCGGCAGTCGCGCCCGCGAAGCCGCATCTGGACAAAGCCGACAAAGCGGCAAAATCTGACAAGGCCGCGAAGTAGGGCTGTCAGCCAGCGCCATGCAAAGGCCCTTTTACGGGTCAATCAATAGGGCAAGCTTGAACAACATGGATGATCAGGCACTGCTTCGTTATAGTCGGCATATTCTGCTCAACGAGTTCGGTCTCGAAGCGCAGCAGCGACTTGCGCAATCACACGTGCTTGTCGTTGGGGCAGGCGGGCTGGGATCGGCGGCATTGATGTATCTGACCTCGGCCGGCGTTGGTCATATTTCCATCGCAGACGGCGATGTCGTTGACCTCACCAATTTGCAGCGGCAGATTGTGCATCGCGAGGATACCGTCGGCATGAACAAAGCGCTGTCCGCGCAGCGCCAGTTGCGGTCGATCAATTCAACAATCAGTATCGATGCCATTCAGGAAAGGTTATCGGGTTCGACGCTTGAACATGCAGTCAGGAGAGCGGACGTTGTTCTCGATTGTTCCGATAATTTCGCGACCCGTCACGACATCAACCGCGCCTGTGTCCGCTACCAGAAACCATTGGTTTCTGGCGCGGGTGTGCGATTTGACGGGCAGATCACAAGTTTCGATTTGCGACGTCAGGATAGTCCCTGCTATCACTGCCTGTTTCCGGATCAACCAGATGGCGAGGAAGAACGTTGCGCCATCATGGGGGTATTCGCGCCGTTGGTTGGCATTATCGGTACGATGCAGGCGGCCGAGGCGATTCGATTATTGTCATCAATAGGCGAGCCGCTCATCGGGCGCATGTTGATGTTGGATGGGAAATCACTCAATTGGCAGACGGTTAGATTTAGCCGCGATGCACATTGTGCAGTCTGTGCCCCACGTATCAATGCGAAGATGATGGAGAACAAATATGAAACAATTACCGAATAACTATTACCCAATCGCGTCGGCTGTGTGCATCGCATTTTTTGCGCTTTCTGCTTCGGCGCAAGCGCTCTGGAAATACACCGACAAGGACGGCAAAGTCACCTATTCGGACAAAGCCCCGACCGATGGTGCAAAAGCCGAGCGAGTCAACGCCGACACGACCGGCACCGTGATTCCCGCCAGCAAGAATGTGATCGGCGGTACCACGCAAAGCAGCGCGACCATTAGTAATCGCGCATCGACGCGTGAGGCGACGCGCGATCTTTTTCGCAAACAGGTGGACGACGCGCGCGACGCGCTGGACG
This sequence comes from Betaproteobacteria bacterium, assembly GCA_043756275.1. Taxonomy (GTDB): domain Bacteria; phylum Pseudomonadota; class Gammaproteobacteria; order Burkholderiales; family Usitatibacteraceae; genus UKL13-2. Next base: position 21,366 of record JAYURJ010000290.1, read on the forward strand.
CGGCTAAAAAAGCGCTCGAAACGGGACGCGAAGCCAAAGAGGAAGAGCGTCAGATTGTGGTCGGACGCGGCCAGAATGGGCAGCCGACCGGCGTCAATGCGGTGCTTCGTAAACCGGAATACGAACAACGTATCGCAGCCTTGGAGGAGGCGATTAAGAAAGCCGAAGAAAATGTGGCGGCCGCAGAAAAAAATATGCGGAACGATGCGCCGAGGTAACGGAGAAGTTGCAATCAGATTGCGGCTATTTCATCCAGCGGCCAGCGCGGTGCGATATTGAATGACGCGAATGCGTTTTCCTTCGGGGGGATATTTGCGCTGAGGCGCATGGCGGCAGCAAATGCGATCATGGCGCCGTTGTCGGTGCAGAGTGCCAGCGGCGGATAAAAGACCAAACCGCCCGCCTTGCGAACGGCGTGGGTGAGTTTTTCCCGAAGTGACTTATTAGCTCCTACGCCGCCAGCAACCACCAGACGTGTCATGCCAGTCTTTTTTAATGCGGCGAGTGATTTCGCGACGAGCACATCGACGATTGCCGCTTGAAACGCGGCTGCAATATCTGCGCGAGCTTGATTGTCGAACGCGCCATCAGTCTCCAGTTTGCGCTTTAGTATTAGCGCGGCGGTTTTTAAGCCGCTAAAACTGAAGTCAAGATCGCCGCTGGCAATCATTGGTCGCGGCAATTTGAAGCGCCCAGCATTGCCCGTCTCGGCGAGTTTGCTCAAACCCGGGCCACCCGGATAATTTAGCCCAAGCAACGATGCGGTTTTGTCGAACGCTTCGCCTGCGGCATCATCGACAGTTTCGCCGAGTAATTCGTAGCGCCCTACGCCCGAAACCCCCATCAACTGCGTGTGGCCGCCCGACACCAGTAAAGCCACGAAAGGGAAATCCGGTCTCGGCTCAGAAAGTAGTGGCGACAGTAAATGGCCTTCCAGATGATGAATGCCGACGACCGGCTTTCCGAGGGCTGCACCCAGCCCGGCGGCCACGCTGGCACCGACCAGTAATGCGCCACCCAAGCCCGGTCCTCGCGTGACGGCGATTGCATCGATCTCACTTAGTGAGCGCCCACCCTCGTTTAGCACCGCTTCTATAAGCGGTGTAAGTTGACGAATATGGTCCCGCGATGCAAGTTCAGGCACCACGCCGCCGTAAGCGGCATGCATCTCGATTTGTGAATGCAGGCGGTGCGTGAGCGACCCGGTCACGCTGTCGTATAGCGCTACGCCGGTTTCGTCGCAGGAAGTTTCGATGCCGAGTATCAGCAAGAGGCGTGGGCAAGAGAAGGCGGGGCTTGGCAAAATCGCCGTAAGTCGTTATTATATTGGGCTTTCTGCCGATATGTTGGTGGCAAAAAAGCAAAGCCGCACAACTTCAGACCCTCAATCCACTGCAACATGAGATTGGTTGGGCATAACTAGAAAGCTAGAAAGGTAATTTGAATGTTAGTTCGATTGAAAGAGAATGAACCGTTTGACGTCGCTCTGCGCCGCTTCAAACGTGCAATTGAAAAGACCGGTTTACTCACCGATCTTCGTGCCCGTGAGTTTTACGAGAAGCCTACCGCCGAGCGGAAGCGTAAGCACGCCGCTGCGGTTAAGCGTCGCTTCAAGCGTCTGCGCAGCCAGATGCTGCCGCCGAAGCTCTACTAAATTTAAGGTTGTATCGAATTTATTGAGGCAGGTGACATACGTCG
>JAYURJ010000291.1:0-7268 GCA_043756275.1 Betaproteobacteria bacterium
TGCACCAGCGGCGCGTAATCACTCGCCACCTTTAACTGATAGGTCAGGACGGTCGCCTGCCAGAGCGCGAGGCTGTGCCGACTGGCTTCAATTTTTTTCACCAGCATGTTGAAGGTTTTTTGTCCTTTGGACAGGATCGGCTGGTCTGGCTGCGTGGCGATTCGAATGTGTTTGGTGGGTTTTGTCATACGGACATTATCGCAAATGTGTTGTACGTCACTTTTCCGTGAACATCCGTTTTTACGGAAGCGCTTTTAATACTTTGTCCTACAACCCGACCTACGCCACTACCGCAAGCTCTTCGGCATACAAGCCTCACGCAACGCATGACGGCACAATCAAACGGATAACAACATGACAGAAACGCAGAAAATCGATCTCCTCTTTCTACCCGGGCTGCTCACCGATGCACGCCTGTTTCAGTTTCAGATAGAGGACCTTTCCGACATGGCGCAATCCACGGTGGCCGATCTGACGGTTGCTGATACTATCGAAGAGTTAGCGGCTGAAACGCTATCACATGCGCCGCCGCGATTTGCGTTGGCAGGCCTTTCAATGGGCGGCTACGTCGCACTCGAAATCATGCGGCAGGCACCAAAGCGCGTGCTGGGCCTGGCGTTACTCAGCACCAGTGCAAGGCCGGATACGACAGATGCGATCGTGAGCCGCAAAAAATTGATGGTGCAAGCCGAAAGCAATTTTCAGATCGTGCTCGATGACCTCATGCCGAAACTGGTGCATCCATCACGCATGATTTACCACTCGATTATCGACACCGTGTATTCGATGAGTCATCGTATCGGCAAAGACGCATTCATGCGCCAGGAACGTGCCATCATGGGCCGCATCGATAGCCGTCCGTATCTGAGGAAAATCACCGGTAAACCAACGATGATTCTGTGCGGGCGGCAAGACATCCTCACGCCGCTGGAACTGCATGAAGAAATGGCAGCGGCGATTCCTGATTCGCGCCTGGTCGTGATCGAGGAGTGCGCCCATCTTTCGACGATGGGACAACCGAAACTTGTGTCGGAAGCGATGCGGGGATGGTTGCGGGGGATTGAGTATTAGTGACCGTGTGCTCCCTCTCCTCTGGGACAAGGGCACACTTGAAGCGGAGTAGAGGGCTGGGGTGAGGGGTTTTGCAATCAACGCTCCACTCCGTCTTGCGGCCAGTTAATCCCATATTGCCTAGCCTCTCTCCCTCTCCTTTGGGACAAGGGCACACTTGAAGCGGAGCAGAGGGTGGGGTGAGGGAGCATTGTGATCGCACCAAGTTCTCGCCCTGTTTTGTGGCCAGACAATCCTTTATTGCCGAGCTCAACTCCCTCTCCCCTGGGACAAGGGCACACTTGAAGCGGAGCAGAGGGCTGGGGTGAGGGGTTTTTTGCAACTACACTAGAACCCCCGCCTTTATTTGCGGCCAGTTAATCCGATACTGCCAAGCTCAACTCCCTCTCCCCCGGGGAGAGGGTTGGGGTGAGGGAGCTTTGCAAACCTACCAAGTCCTCGCCTTAGCCCCCGTGGCTAGGCAATCCAATACTGCCTAACCATAGCAACAACCCAACACCGCAGAACATAAACCCCGCCACTGGCGGGCGTTTCCAGCCATAAAGCCTCCAAAGTGCTCGCCGGTATTAGAGTTCTAAGAATTATTGTTGTCTGCTGACCGCCCGCAGCGACTGGAAAATTTCCGATCCAAGCGCGAAACGATTCGCAGCTTTCAGCCCTCAACCCGCCTAAACCCTACCCATGCAGGTAGGAAATGCATTTGCCTGTTGACTTTGTTTTTTTAGAGGTCTAATCTAAATTAACAAAAAATTAACGCAAAAGCTTAGGTCAAATTTGCGCATGCAGATACGCACATTTGATGAGACAGTTTTCAAGCAATGGCGCAGCAGAGAAATGATGGCATTCGTAGATTGAACAAGAATAGCGCTCGCGGAAAGTAGTTATTTCGTGTGGCGCATGATGATTACGCGGGTGTAGTGCATCCAATTAGGGAGGGAAGCATGGACACAGGAATTGCGCTGCAAGCTACGTTGCCGCTGACGAGATTCCGCGTTGCGCGCCACACAGCCGCATCCCTCGTCGGCTGGTTGGAAAGCCTGCTCTCTGCCTGTTCGCTAAGGCCAAATTTGAAGGCTTTTCAATGGTTTGTGGACTTGGCCGCGACAGCACACTTAAGGCTGTTTGCTACGTTATCGTTGGGCATGCATAAATTGTTTCAACGGGTGTATGCCAAGGACGACGATATTCTCCGCTTCGGCCTGATGGACAAGCGAACCGCACAAACCCGTGAGCCGAACAGAACGAATGACCTCGCCGCCATCCACGCGATCGCCGCGCGAAAAAATGTTGTGCTCGCGGTGGGCAACAACATTGTCACCAATGCATTTGAACGCTGGCTTGCGGCGCTTGGACAAATCGTCGACCACGTATTAGTGCACTGGGTTCACACCAAATACATGATCGTCGACCCGCTAAGCGAGAACCCGATCATCGTGAGTGGCTCAGCAAATTTCAGCGACGCGAGCACGAAAGACAATGATGAAAATGTGCTCGTCATTCGCGGCGACAAGCGCGTGGCAGATATCTACCTCGGCGAATTCATGCGTCTGCATTCGCATTACGCCTTCAGGCAGGCGGTGGCGATCCATGTGGAACAGGGTGGCAACCCGACCGACTGGAAGCCGCAATTCTTGCAGGATTCTGATGCGTGGCAGGTGCCGTATTTTGATGCGGGGGATAGTTCGGGGAAGTTTGCTCGGAGGGAGTTTTTTTCACAGGGGATTTGAAATGAAAACAGAATGCAAATGACGACGACCAGAGTGATGCCAGGGATGATCGAGCAACAATGGGAGACGGCAGGAATTGCGTGTGAGGAAATAGGGGTTATTTTGCCGGAGTAACATGAGAAGAGGGTGTTTATTAGGAAATCGAAAGAAGGCGAGTTTCATGTAGCTTCGTTGCATGGCAATTTGCACCATGCCTCAATAAAAACGTGCTTCGGCAGGTTGGTGTTTGAATCGGACTCGTAGCACGAGGCCCAACAAAATAAGAGTTCAAAAGGGATTCGAATTGGGCCCTTGGATTCGGGAAAAACGCAAGGGACTTGTTGACTTGACGTGTAGGTATTACGCGATCAGATTATTTTTCCGCGACGCGGCTGTTGGCTATGCTGTCGTTAACTCGGACATGGACAACTTCTTTGTGAAGGAGTTTTGCATGCAGGACTACGTGGATGTTTTCATTTCGCACAAGCAGGAAGACAGCACAGAGGCGACGCGACTACAGTCACAGGTTGTGTCACTTGGCTACTCGTGTTATCTGGATGCCGCCGACTCCCGCCTGGTGAACAATGGTGCGTCCGGCGACATCGCGGAGCACATACGCTCAAGCCTTCGTCGGTCGAAATGTTTGATGTATCTGTACTCCCCTCGCTCGATTCGCTCAAAGTGGATGCCATGGGAACTCGGATTTTTCGATGGCCGCTGGGGAGCAAAAAACATTGGCTTGTTCGTAGCTGATGAAATGGAAGTTCTGCACAGAGTCGCGAAAAGCAACCACTCTAGGAAGCGTAAATCAGTGCGGTCGCTGCCGAGCTTCTCAATACAAGAATATTTATCGATGTACGAGCATGTAACAGATCGGTCGTTGCCGGAGTTTCTGCGACGTGCGACTTCAATGGAAACGCTTGCCAACCGGAGCGAAGTGGATGTGGATCGCTTTATGACTTTGGCCGCCAGTGCAATTCAAAACCCAGTGGCATTCAATCTCGGATGTATTCAGTACGTTCTAGGGACATTGCGCCCAATGTCAAAAGTCAATCCGTTCTTGTCCGCGCAACTCGACGGCGTTCTCGGTGGGCTCATTGCCATGCGGTCGTCTTCAGAAGCGGCGGCGGCTCCTTTGGTAAAAGTCAACGCAGCGCCATGGATCGCGCCTAGTCCCTTTTTGGAAATATTTCGCCAGTCGCTTGACCACGGTGCCATAGCTAGCACGGCCGGAATGGATGACTACAAGAGGAACCTTCCAGCGGGCGTTGCAAGCAATAGACCAATTAACGGGTATTCGGATGTTGCTTTTGTAGGGGCGGCAAAAAAAAAGATGATGAGCCAAGGCAAGAATAAGTAGGAATAGGGGCGACCATGAAAAAAGCACTTATTGTAGGTGTAAACGACTATGCGGCAGCACCACTCCTTGGATGTGTGAATGATGCCAATGCCATTGGAACCATCCTTGAATCTCATGGGGATGGCTCTCCGAACTTCGGTGTAAAAATGATAACTTCGCCGAGTTCAGCTGTCACCAGAGCAGTCTTGCGAGAGGCAGTAGAGAAACTCTTTGCTGGCGACCCAGATATGGCATTGCTGTATTTTTCCGGACACGGTTATATAACTAGTACGGGAGGGTATCTTGTCACGACGGACGCGAAGAAATACGATGAAGGGGTTGCAATGGACGTGGTGCTTGATTTGGCAAATAAGTCCAAAGCAAAAAACAGAGTGATTATTCTTGATTGCTGTCATTCTGGTGCACTCGGTTCTCCGAGCATTACCGGAAATAACATTGCACAATTGTCTGAAGGTCTATCAGTTCTAACTGCTAGCCGTGATTTTGAATCCGCAATCGAGGTCAATGGCTCTGGCGTATTTACTTCGCTGGTTGTAGACGCTTTGAAAGGAGGTGCGGCTGACTTGAGAGGCAATATCACCCCAGGCTCTTTGTACGCGTATGTCGATGAGGCGTTAGGCTCATGGGATCAAAGGCCAATATTTAAGACGAACGTCACGAGCTTTGCACCCTTGCGAAAAATTTCCCCTAAGGTTCCGTTTGAAACAATGCGGAGGATCACCACCTATTTCAAAACGCCAGACTCAGAGCATAAATTGGATCCCACGTACGAAGAAACAGACGTCAGCGCAATTAAAAAGAATGTCGCGATATTTAAAGAATTGCAGAAATTCCAGAGCGTTGGCCTCGTTGTCCCTGTTGACGCAGAATTCATGTATTACGCGGCGAAGAATTCGACGTCATGCAGACTTACAGCGCTTGGGTATCAGTATTGGCGCTTGGTGAATGAGAAAAAATTGGTCGCGTAACTCCAGAAATAGAAGAGCCAGCTTCGATAGATTTGCGATCACGTAGCAGCGTGTCGAGCGGAAGTGATAACAATCTCTGGCGAACTCACAGTCGCGAGCGTAGGCAGAAGTTAATGGATACAAGGAGCACTTTTACATGACGACCATTGTCATCGACAATACTTCGGGGCCTGGGACCCATGTGTTTATAGTTGGGGTGGGAAGGTATCCGCATTTAGTGGGCGGGACCTTGGCGACCTCACAGGCGGCCCACGGGATGGGGCAGCTTACATCGCCCCCAATCTCCGCTCTAAAATTTCTTCAAACCGTCGACCAAGAACTCACAAACACTGCGGCACCGCTTAAGACGATTGAGGTTTTGATTTCTGGCGATGGTATGAACCAGTACACCGAAAGTAGCGGGCAAGTCACCAACATCGATCCGGCGACCACGGTCAATGTAGAAACTGCAGCCGCAGCATGGTACGGTCGCCTTGGCGTCCATACTGACAACGTCGGTATATTCTATTTTTGTGGACACGGAATAGGAGACGGGGTAGACCAGCAACTATTGTTGGAAGACTTTGGCGCGTCGTTGGTAGCGATCAAAGGATCAATCGACTTCCAGAAGTTTCGACTCGCGATGGGTCAATGCGATGCGTTACAACAGTGTTTTTTTGTGGACGCTTGCCGAACAGTAAACCCGATGCTGCTCTTGAACGGTGGGACGCGTGGTAACCCTCTTCTGCCGCTGAATGTTACCAAGGTATTCTCTGGATCAAACCCGGTCTTCTATTCGACGCGAAATGGAGAACCGTCGTTCGCGAAACCCAACGAATCGAGTTATTTTACAAATGCCCTTGTCGGTGGTCTAACCCGCTTCGGTGCGAAAAAGACTAAGCACAAAAGGTGGAGTGTCTCCGCTGGCTATCTTCTGTTGGCTATGGAGGTGTTGTTAGCACGTGCACTTGGGGATAAACGCCAAGCTTGCACAGTGGATGCGCTGGGAACGGGCTTTGTGATTCATGAGCTCAAGAATCCTCCTGATGTCTTGCTCGACGTCACGCTAAACGATCCGGCAGCAAACGAAAGTGGGACGCTTTCGTGGACGCAGAACGGTACGAAAACCGTGCGTACAGATGCATCCCACCCATGGCAAATCGAGGTCCCTCAAGGACCCTGCCAGTTCGACGCAAGATTTCCTTTGGGTGGCGCATACGTCAACGCTACCGAGAATGAGCCAAATCTGATGCCACCCCATCAAGAAATTGAGATGGAGGTACGCCCATGAGCAACCCTACAATACAGTTTCACTATAACGGCGATGATGACGACGAACCTAGGGATGTGGTCGCGTCGGTCTGGCCTGTCCTTATGGAGGACGACGGCGCTGCGTTGGACGATCCAATTCTGAAAAATAAACCGATCTCCTTTATGCCGTCAGTCTCACACTCTTACGGGTCGTCCGTACAAGTTCCCGCGCCAGGACAGTATCTGGTGGATGTCCGATTGCCAAATGGGCGTCGAGTCCGGCGAACGATTTTGGTGGACGACAAAACGCCGTACCAGTTTTCTATTCGTTCCGGTCACCGTATGGCTCGTTCGGCATTAGAAGAGCTTCCTTCTCTGGAACGGTCGCTATACGAATCGCGGGATATTTCGATTTTGCAATCCACGCGTGCAAGTGATCTGAAAGTTGTACTTGTTGATGAGCGTTCATCCATAGAGGGTCGGACGGGTTTGGCTGCTTTGGTCGACGTCGCCCGCTCAATGACCATGGCTGATCCAACTATGAGTATTTTGTCAGAGGCCCAATATGCGACTACACGACAGCGGGTAAGGATCGACGCTAGAGAGAATCGAGGGCACCAAGAGGGATTCGAGAGTTACACGCGTCGTTGGGTTGGCGTTTTCGGCCAAGGGCGTCTCGAAACGATCACGCCGTTACCCTCACCTTGGCTAAGTCTTGAAAGTCCCGCTATTTTGGAACTCCTGTTGGACAGAACAGAGGGAAATGCCGCGCACAACGACGCTATCTTGCCGCTGTGGCAGTTCCACCTAAAGGTTGGCGACCCTCAGTGGGCCTCGATGATCGAATATCTTACTCGGCGCGATATCGGCGCGAGCCAGGCCGTAATGGGAACAGCGATTGAGTTGCTCGCAGAAAAAATTCGCAACCCATTT
>JAYURJ010000292.1:0-2623 GCA_043756275.1 Betaproteobacteria bacterium
CATCGCCACAAAGTTGACGCGCCGTCGGGCACGGCGCTACGCATGGGTGAGGTCGTGGCGCAAGCGCTCGGGCGTGATTTGAAAGATTGCGCGGTTTACGGCCGCGAAGGCGTGAGCGGCGAACGCAAGCCGTCGACCATCGGATTCGCCACCGTGCGCGGCGGCGACATTGTCGGCGACCACACCGTGATGTTCGCCGGCGTCGGCGAGCGAATCGAGATCTCGCATAAAGCGTCCAGTCGCGCGACGTTTGCGCAAGGCGCGCTGCGTGCCGCGCGCTTTCTCGCGACCAAGTCAACGGGCCTGTATGACATGCAAGACGTGTTGGGCTTTTCGTTGACAAAGCCGTAACCGCCAAGAGATAATCGGCGACTTTGATAATGCGGCCAATTAGCTCAGTTGGTTAGAGCGACGGAATCATAATCCGCAGGTCCGGGGTTCGAGTCCCTGATTGGCCACCACCCATTTCCACCAAAGACAACTGATCCGCACCTCGTTGATTTACCTTCGAACCCGTTCCGGCGTCGGCGCCTTTGTTTGGTGTATGTTGTTAAGTTTTGTCTCGATTGGGCATACGCAAGCGCGAGATTTTCCGGCGTTTTCGAAGGCCGGCATATTGAAAGAATTTGCGCGGCCGCTGGTCAAAATCGGTTCAAATACATTTCAACTGGCGCCTGCGGCGCGCATCTTCGACCAAAACAATCGTTTGATCCAACCTGCAACCTTGCCGGCGGGCGCCAAGATCATCTACAAGCTCGAAGCGCGAACCGGGTTTGTTCATGCGATTTGGTTACTGGCGCCGGGCGAGACGGTGAGTATTGAGCAATAGCCTATGGCGAAAAAGCTTTACATCAAGACCTTCGGTTGCCAAATGAACGAGTACGACTCGGACAAGATGGCCGACGTGTTGCATGCGTCCGAAGGTTTTGAGAACACCAACTCTCCCGAAGATGCCGACGTGATTTTGTTTAACACTTGTTCCGTGCGCGAAAAAGCGCAGGAAAAAGTGTTCAGCGATTTGGGCGCAGTGCGATATTTGAAGCAACTGAATCCCAATTTATTGATCGGTGTCGGAGGCTGCGTCGCCAGTCAGGAGGGCGCGGCGATAGTTCGTCGCGCGCCTTATGTCGATCTGGTGTTTGGGCCGCAAACCTTGCATCGCCTGCCGGATTTGATCGCCAAGCGCCGCCAATCCGGCCGCGCTCAGGTTGATATTTCTTTCCCGGAAATCGAGAAATTCGATCACTTGCCGCCGGCGCGAATCGACGGCCCGACAGCGTTCGTTTCCATCATGGAAGGTTGCAGCAAGTATTGCAGCTTTTGCGTCGTGCCTTATACCCGTGGTGAAGAAGTCTCGCGCGGTTTCGAAGATGTGTTGACGGAAATCGCGGATCTCGCCGATCGCGGCGTCAAAGAAGTCACGCTGCTTGGACAGAATGTGAATGCCTATCGCGGCAGAATGGAGAACGGCGAGATCGCCGATTTCGCGCATCTGTTGGACTACGTTGCGGCGATGCCTGGTATTGCGCGCATTCGCTATACCAGTTCCCATCCGCGCGAATTTTCGCAGCGGCTGATCGACGCCTATGAAAAAATTCCGCAGCTCGTGAGCCAGGTGCATCTGCCGGTGCAATCGGGATCGGATCCCATACTTGCCGCGATGAAGCGCGGCTACACTGCGCTCGAATACAAATCGATCATCCGCAAATTACGCGCGGCACGGCCCGATGTATCGATTTCATCGGATTTCATCATTGGCTTTCCCGGAGAAACCGAGCGGGATTTTCAGGCGACCATGAAACTAGTCGATGATGTCGGATTCGACGGAAGTTACAGTTTCATCTACAGTCCACGGCCCGGTACACCGGCGGCGGAGTTGGAAGATGGCGTTACGCGCGAGGTAAAGCTCGAACGCTTGCAGCGCTTGCAACTTAAAATCGAGGAAAATTTGAGGTTGTTCAGCCAGAGCATGGTCGGCTCGACGCAGCGAATATTGATCGCGGGGACAGCGAAAAAAAATGCCGACGAACTGTTTGGTCGTACCGACAACAATCGGGTCGTTAATTTTCCCGGCCAGCCGCGCTTAATTGGCAAATTCGCCGAAGTAAAAATTATTTCCGCCATGCCGCACTCGCTGCGTGGTGAGTTACTGTTGCGGCACTAGCCTTTGAAGCCTGCGGTTCAAATCTTTCCCTTCGACGTGAGTTTCACTCCCGTTGATAACCAACGGCTGGCGAACCTCTGCGGTCCGCTCGATGGCCACCTGCGGCAAATCGAGGCAGCGCTCAAAGTGACAATTACGCGGCGCAGTGAAAATTTTCAGATCGATGGTACTGAGGACAGTGCCGCGAAAGCGGAGAAAGTGCTGCGCGCGCTGTATCAGTCCGCCACACGGGAACTCCACGTCGAAGACGTGCAACTGCATCTAATAGAAATTATTTCAGCTCAAGCGCCAGGCGTGAATAGCTCGCAATCGCCGATGCTACTGACGCGCCGTGGTGATCTGCGCGGCCGCACGCCACGCCAAATCGAGTATCTCAGCAACATTCAAACGCACGACATAACCTTCGGCGTTGGCCCAGCCGGCACCGGCAAGACCTATCTCGCCGTCGCCTGTGCGGTG
>JAYURJ010000293.1:0-7260 GCA_043756275.1 Betaproteobacteria bacterium
GCCACCCGAGCCCACGCCGCCACCGGCATCCTTGCGCGTGAATTCGCCGCAGACTATGTCGTCGATAAGTTGGAGCGCCCGGCCGACATGACCGCTGAGACCGCCAGCATCGATGCGCGTTTCACCCGCGTGCGCGCCGAAGACAAACGCGTCATCAACGCCAAGACTGACGTAAACCAGCTCGTCCCGTTTAAATACAAATGGGCATGGGATAAATATCTGGCCGGCTGCGCAAACCACTGGATGCCGCAAGAAGTCAACATGAACCGCGACATCGCCACCTGGAAAGACCCGAATGGTTTAACCGATGACGAGCGCCTGCTGATCAAACGTAACCTGGGTTTTTTCGTCACTGCCGATTCACTCGCTGCCAACAACATCGTGCTCGGCACTTATCGCCACATCACCGCGCCCGAGTGCCGCCAATACCTGCTGCGTCAAGCGTTCGAAGAAGCGATCCACACCCACGCCTACCAGTACATCGTCGAAAGCCTGGGGATGGACGAGGCCGAGATTTTCAATGCCTACAACGAAGTGAAGTGCATCCGCGACAAAGACCGCTTCCTCATTCCCTTCATCGATACGCTGACTGATCCGAACTTCAAGACCGGCACCTTCGAGAACGACCAGGCGCTGCTGAAATCGCTCATCGTATTTAGCTGCATCATGGAAGGCCTCTTCTTCTATGTCGGCTTCGTGCAGATCCTTTCACTCGGCCGCCAGAACAAGATGACCGGCGCCGCCGAGCAGTATCAATACATCCTGCGCGACGAATCCATGCACTGCAATTTCGGCATCGACCTCGTCAACACCGTCAAACTCGAAAACCCGCAGCTCTGGACGAACGAATTCAAGAAAGAAATCGAAGCCATCTTCCGCAAAGGCGTGGAGCTCGAATACGCCTACGCCGAAGACACCATGCCCCGCGGCGTACTCGGCCTGAACGCGCCGATGTTCAAGGAATACCTGCGCTTCGTGGCCAACCGAAGAGCCCAACAGATCGGGCTGGATGTGCTCTACCCCGGCGCCAACAACCCGTTCCCGTGGATGTCGGAACTCATCGATCTCAAGAAAGAAAAGAATTTCTTTGAGACGAGAGTGACGGAATATCAGACGGGTGGGGCGTTGAATTGGGAGTAGGCATCTAGTTTCCGACGCGACCCTCTGACCAATGAGAGCATTGTCTCTTCGAGACAAATCGGTTATCTCCGGTTTATACCTTTCTAAGTTTGATTTAGATGGGCTGAAAAGGCTTGATTTCGAAAGCTTTTCTCAAGCGTTCAATGTTTTTGGATTTGCATTAGACGTTCAGCCTGCATCAATTAAGAATTATCGCGATGAATTTGATCCGCTCTATCCCAACAATAGAAAGGGGTGGCATAAACGCGCGATGCGCGCTTATTGCAAGACGATTCTTAACGAATTTGGTGATTTACAACTCGATGAATTTGTAAAGCTGCTGAAAACTATCATCTACAAAGACTACGATCTTGATTCGCTCATAGAGGAGATTGCAAAAACCGAAGGTGAAGATTCTTCATTTGCAAAGCGGTTGATAACCGGGTATGCAGCAGAAAACTACTTTACACAAAAATACAAAGAGGTCGATTTGTTCAGAGAGTGTGAGCTGGAAGACAAAACAAAATGTGGCTGCGGGTTTGATTTTTGGCTTGTTTCACCGGATAGCTTTTACGCAGTTGAAGTCAAGGGAATTAATGAGCAGAGCGGCAATATTTCCATGACAAAGAAGGAGCACACAGTCGCTTCTGTTTTGCGGAATCAATACTTTCTGTTCGTTGTAACGAATTTTCGAGAAACACCTTTTCATCAATTATTTCGTGACCCGCTCAATAGTGATTTGGCTTTTGAAAAAATAGAACAAAAAATAATTCAAACAAGCTGGGCAGCCAGAGTGTGATTCCAAAGCTCAACTAGAAACGCAATGGATAATCTTTGCCTCGATACTCAGGAGACCAAAATGCAAACAACCAAGAAAATAGCTGCAAACGCGGATCGCGAGGTGCGCATGCGAGCCCTCGCAGACATACAGTACAGGCATATCACCGGCCTGATGATAGATGGTGATGCCGTTGTCCGAGAGGATCCCGTAGACAATGGCTGTTATGTGCAGGCATGGCTGTGGGTGGATTTTGCCGATACGCAATACGACAAGGAACTGCGATGAATGTGCGGAACTGGGGTCGATGAGGTCGGGTTGAATTATTTTCTTAACCACTAGCATCCACGCGCCTCCCTAGCCATAAATGCCTCAAATACCTCGCCAATACTAGACATTTGCTACTAGATATGACCAAATCGCCCTCTCTCACATCCGTTGAAATTTGCGCTGGCGCAGGCGGCCAAGCGCTTGGCCTAGAACAGGCAGGCTTTGACCATCGCGCTTTGGTGGAAATTGAAAAGGACTTTTCAAATACTTTGCGATTGAATCGCCCGAACTGGAATGTAATCAACGGCGACGTTCAGCATTTCAACGGTACGCCCTACGTTGGAGTTGATTTGCTCGCCGGTGGTGTCCCATGCCCGCCGTTTTCCAAAGCAGGCAAGCAACTCGGTGCGGATGATGAACGCAATCTTTTTCCAGAAGCCATTCGCCTCGTCGATGAGATTCGCCCGCGCGCAGTGATGCTGGAGAACGTGCGCGGTTTGATGGACGCCGTGTTTGAAGACTATCGTCTCTATATCGCTGGCGAGATCGGCAAGCTCGGCTATGACACAAGCTGGAAGCTGTTGAATGCATCTGACTTTGGTGTGCCGCAATTGCGCCCCCGTGTCATCTTTGTCGCGATCCGCAAGAACTGCGGCGCAGAGTTTGAATGGCCTGACACGAATCGTGCGCGCGTCGTGACGGTGGGCGACTCACTGCATGATTTGATGGCGGCCAAAGGTTGGGTGGGTGCGGATGCGTGGCGCGAAGGCGCGAGGGAAATTGCGCCGACGTTGGTCGGCGGCTCCAAGAAGCACGGCGGCCCAGACCTCGGCCCTACGCGTGCGAAACGCGCATGGGCAACGCTAGGCGTTGATGGTCTTGGCATTGCGAACGATGTTCCTGCTGCGGACTTCGTTGGTATGCCACGATTGACGGTGCGTATGGCGGCGCGCATACAAGGCTTTCCGGATAGCTGGCAATTTGCTGGGAAAAAAACTTCGTCATACAGACAAATAGGCAACGCGTTTCCGCCGCCTGTCGCACAAGCGGTTGGCGAGAAGATTCGCGAGTGTCTATCCGCCCGCAAGCTGTTTGCGGTCGCTGCATGAAGAAAGCCTCAACCGGGGCACGCGCGAAGCTGCGCAAATATCTATTGGCAAACACGGGCCGCGTTATCGGTTCTGACGAGCTACGCAAAGCGTCCGGAAACATTAGCGAATGGGCGCGTCGTATCCGCGAGTTGCGAACCGAGGAGGGCTATCAAATCCTCACGCACAATGATCGCAATGACTTAAAACCCGGCGAGTATTTGCTCGAAGACAAAAAGCCGCAACCCGCATTTGCGCGTGCCATCTCAAAAGAAACACGCTCACTTGTTCTTGATCGTAATGGCTTCACGTGTCAGATGTGCGGCGCCGTTGCCGGTGAGCCGCATCCTTATGACCCTGGACGCAAGGCGCGATTGCATATCGGCCATGTGATTGATAAGTCGATGGGTGGCACAGATGATCTCGGCAATCTTCGAGCGATCTGCTCCGTGTGCAACGAGGGTGCAAAAAATCTCACGACAGATCGACCCAGCGCGATGAAGTTGTTGATTCAGGTGCGGCGCGCTACTGGTTCAGATCAACAGACAGTTCTCGATTGGCTATTGAAAAAATATCCGCAGCGAGGGGCGAAATGAAAAAACCTAAAGTGTTTATTCATGTTGTCGGGGGAGTTGCTCATTGGACTTCGACTGGCAATGTAGATGTCGTCGTGGTTGATGAAGACAATATCAGGGCGGGCGACCAACCGGTTTGCTTAAGCAATGACTGGGAAACTCTAGCAAGGCGTAGTATCGATCTTTCAGACGAGAGATTCGTACGAATTGCCAGGCAGGTTACGGCAGGATTGAGGCGTGAGAATTAAGGTGATCCTGAGGTACTCGGGGTTCAAAACCGATAACGCTGAACCAATATCAATGGCGCGGCTAACGTCATAGAATTCGAGTAAGTTTTGGGGATTAGTCAAATAGCAATTGTCTGTTCGTGGGCAAGGTTGGAGGCCTCTAATGACGAGTGAGCTCTCGTACCGAATTTCTCCACTGGCTCGAAAGTGGACTCGACGCACGTTTGGAGTTTTGGAAGTGTTTCTCTATGCCGCCGTTGTAACTATTGTCGGCTTTCGCCTTGGCAATATGCAATTGGAAGGACTCCCGACGTTTGGCGCAATTTTTCTTGGGCTCTTCTTCGGCTTTACGTCGCTAATGTACAACCGAGCACGCGCATATACGCCGGGAAAATTGCAGACTCGTACATTGTTCGCTGCCGAGCTCGCATTTCAAGCCACCCAATTTTTCGCGATGGGTGCGGCGCTTGCTGGAGTTATCTTCTACTTGTTGGGTAGCCTCAAGCTGCCGCCGACTCCAATAGATCAGTACCCTGTGTATTGGAGCGCAGTGATCGGCTCTATGATCCCCATGACATTTTTCGTTTTTAGCTTCTTTCTGATTTCTCGATCATTCCGGGTCCTATTGCATCATTTTTCAATTCCTCTACGACCCCAGCATGTCGCGCGACGTAAGTGAGCGAATTAAAGGAATTAAAGGCGTCAGGCTCGCTTTTATTTTCGATATCCAGTCTCTCAGATCAAATGCGAGCCTGACCCTATTTTCTTTCTCAAGCGTCCATTCTTGCGATGTCGACTGTTCGCCAAATGGACGGTAGTCACATAAAAATAAATGCGCGCGTTTGCTTACGCAGGGGCGATTGATGAGCACAGAGAAAATACGGGAAAGCCTCGCGCAAAATGGATTTGATTTTCTTCGAACTTCCATAGCAGAGTTCCCGGCAAAGCCGAAGTTCGCAATAATTCATTTTTACGCTGCAGTTGAGATATTCCTCAAATACCGATTAGTGCGCGAACATTGGTCTTTAGTTGTCGCGAAGCCAGAGGCCGCAGAGTGGAAACGTTTTGTGGCTGGCGACTTTCAGTCTGTCACTCTCAAGGACGCTTTCGTCAGGCTACGATCAATTGTTCAAGATGCGCCAACTGAACGAGCGCTGGATTGCTTTCAAAAGCTTGGAAATCATCGAAACCGATTGATGCATTTCTATCACGCCGGGCTGGAGGGCGCGCCCGAAGACTTGGCGGTGATAACAGCGGAGCTATGTACTGCATGGCACTATTTGCACGATCTTTTGACGGGTCAATGGAAAGACATCTTTAAAGATTGGCAGAAGGATGTAATTGAATTTGACGTTGTGATGAGAACGAATCGTCAATACTTACAGGCTAAGTATGTGGAGATGGAAGGTGAAATAAAAAAGGAAATCGAAAACGGTGCCGTATTCCAAGACTGTTTCATCTGCGCACTTAGGGCTGTTCGGCTAAAGAAAATTGTTGGTGAACTTTTCCATGGTCAATGTCGCGTTTGCCGGTTTTATGGTTGCCAACTCACGATACGCTGCCCGGAATGCGACGAACCTGTAGTTCTCTTCAATGAAGGTTATGGACAATGTGAAAAGTGTGAGTCCGCAATTGAACCTGAGCACGTCGCTGAAGCACTTGTCAATGCGGAAGACGAACATCGAGCAATCGCAGATGGTGACGACTCGTACGTGCGTGGCAATTGTTCTGACTGCGATGGGCACCACACCTTAGTAAGGTGCGAGGACGTTTTCGTATGCAGTAATTGTCTTCAATCCTATGACCGCGTAGAGAATTGCAATTGGTGCAACGAACCTAATTCTGGTGATATGGAATATAGCTACAGTACCGGTTGCAATATGTGCGAGGGCAGAACTGGTTACGAGAACGACGAGTAGAGATCTGAGAAAAATCAACTAATGCTGCCAGGCTCGCATTTATTCTCCAGATGAATCACTCCGAAAATCGAGCTTCGGCTCATAGATTTACTTTACGCAAGGAACAAATGGGGTCACTCATTTCTCTATTCTTATAGATCGCCATCCGGGGCGCCTTTCCAGGCATTTTCGGCCTGGAATCCGCACCAGTGCTAGTGTTTTGTGGTGAGAATTGTCCGCGCATCACCGTCCCTCCGCCTCCCTCCCAAACCCTTCCAGCTTCCGCGAAAACTCCCTCGCCTCCACATGCCTTTGAACAGCACCAGCACAAATGTTTTCCATCGCCGCGCCCCCAGAAATATCTGCGAACCCGCGCCATCAGTTTGCCGCTTGGTGCGACAAAGCCTCTCCGCCCAGCCGCCAACGTAAAATGCGTTACCGATTTGAAATACCCCATGACTTCCGCCACCTCAAAAAAATCTCCGTCGTTTGCCGATGAACCCGCGCCGCTGCCCAACGGTACGATGGCGCTTGCCGACCAGCCCGCCCCCAGCCTCACGCCCGCACAACGTACCTTCAAACGCCTGATCGAAGAGATCGAGAAAATCGAAAATCGGCAGCAGGAGCTCGGCGGAATGCTGGACACGTTCCGCTCATTGTTCGCGGCCAAGCTGCATCCGCTACAGGACGAGCGCGACACGATTAATCGCGCGCTGGTACTGTACCTTGATGCGCAGTTGTTGCGCGATGGTTGGTCCGAGTTTGATCGCAGCACCATGCGCCAGGTGGTTTGCAAAATGGCGGAGCTGCTGTTTGGCGGCAAGTATCACGATGAGATGGAAGTGCTGTTCGACCGGCACAGCGAGGTCTCACTCGCGGACCGCACCGCTGAACAGAAGCGCGAATTGGCGGAGGATCTTGAGGCCGCGTTTGGCGTGGATATGAAGGCGGCGGCGGATAGCGAGCAGACGCCGGAGGAGATGTTGCGGGAAGCGCTGCGGCAACTGGAAGCGGATGACGCCGTGGGCGCGCAGGCGGTCGAGGCGCAAGCAGAGGAGGCGAAGGCAGCCATGAAACGCAACACCCGCAAATCCGAGCGTGTGCGCGAAGAGGAAAAGCAGGCGCTCGATGCGGGCAATCTCTTGAAGCAAATTTATCGCAAGCTTACCAGCGCGCTGCACCCGGACCGCGAGACCGATCACGAGGAACGCCTGCGCAAGACCGCGCTGATGACCGAGGTGAACAAGGCCTATGCGGACGGAAATTTGTTGAAACTGCTGCACCTGCAGTGGGAAGCTTTGAAGA
>JAYURJ010000294.1:0-7244 GCA_043756275.1 Betaproteobacteria bacterium
TCGGGTGACGTGAAATACCATCAGGGTTTTTCATCCGATATCCAGACCAAGGGCGGCGGCGTGCACCTGACGCTCGCCTTCAATCCTTCGCACCTTGAAATCGTCAATCCGGTTGTTGAAGGCTCGGTGAGGGCGCGCCAGCATCGGCGCAATGATCACGAAGGCAAGGAAGTGTTGCCGATGCTGATCCACGGCGATGCCGCATTTGCAGGACAGGGCGTGGTGATGGAAACGATGGCGCTATCGCAAACGCGCGGCTTCAAAACCGGCGGCACGGTGCATATCATCGTGAATAATCAGGTGGGATTCACTACATCCGACACTCGCGACACGCGCTCATCCTTGTACTGCACCGATATCGCCAAGATGATCGAGGCACCGGTGTTTCACGTTAATGCTGATGATCCTGAATCGGTGTTGTTGGTGGGGCGCATCGCGTTTGAATACCGCATGAAATTCGGGCGGGACGTGGTGATCGATATGGTGTGCTTCAGAAAGCTCGGCCATAACGAACAGGACGAACCGTTCGTCACACAGCCACTCATGTACAAAAAAATTGCCCAGCATCCCGGCACGCGCAAACTTTACGCGGATCGCCTTGCAGCCGATGGCACTACGGCAGCTGGCCACGGCGACGATCTGGTGACCAACATTCGCGCGCGCCTCGACGCGGGCAAGAGCACCAACACCAAAATTCTTTACGGCATCAAGCCGCCCCTGGCAGTTGATTGGGCACCGTACATCGGCCAGGGTTGGCGCGCGCCCGCAGATACCACCGTGCCGATGGAAACGCTCAAGCAATATGCGGAACGCCTCACGCAAATTCCATCGGATTTCAAACTGCATATGTCGGTTGAAAAACTGCTGGAGACGCGTCGCAAAATGGGCCGCGGCGAGCAGCCACTCGATTGGGGCATGGCCGAAAATCTTGCTTATGCCTCGCTGGTGGCAACCGGGCATCCGGTGCGCATGAGCGGGCAGGATTGCGGGCGCGGGACATTCGCCCACCGCCACGCCGTATTACACGACCAGAACCGTGAAAAATGGGATTCTGGCACTTACGTTCCGCTGCAAAATATCAAGCAGGAGCAGTCCAATTTTGTTGTGATCGATTCTTTGTTGTCGGAAGAAGCGGTGCTCGGTTTTGAATACGGCTACTCCACGGCCCAACCATTTGAGCTGGTGATCTGGGAAGCGCAGTTTGGCGATTTCGTTAACGGCGCGCAGGTGGTGATCGATCAATTTATCGCCAGCGGCGAAACCAAATGGGCACGCATGTGCGGTCTGAGTTTGTTCCTGCCGCACGGCTATGAAGGGCAAGGCCCGGAGCACTCCTCAGCGCGCCTTGAGCGATTCCTCCAGCTCTGTGCCGAGCACAATATTCAGGTGGTGGTGCCGTCCAATGCGGCACAGCTTTTCCATATGATCCGTCGGCAAGCCATCCGCAAGATGCGAAAGCCGCTTATCGTGATGATGCCTAAATCGCTGCTGCGCAAAAAAGAAGCGACTTCATCGATGGAAGATTTGGCCAATGGCAAATTTGAAGTGGTGATTGGTCATGTTGATCAATCCGGTGAAAAACTCAACGCCAAAAAAGTAAAACGACTGGTCTTTTGCTCAGGCAAGGTTTATTACGACATCGTCGCCGAGCGTACCAAGCGCGAGATCGACGATATTGCGGTGCTGCGCATTGAGCAGCTTTATCCGTTCCCGCATGAAGAATTCCGGGCGCAAATCGCGATGTATCCGAATGCAAAGTCGGTCGTGTGGGCGCAGGAAGAACCCGGCAATCAGGGCGCATGGCATCGCATCCAACATTATTTGCTGCGCGAAATGCGTGACGACCAGAAACTGAGTTACGCGCTGCGTCCGTCATCGGCATCGCCTGCGGTCGGTTATCTGTCCAAGCATACTGAGCAGCAAAAGGAATTGGTCAATGCGGCGTTGTCGTTCGATGTTGCCACGTCGGCATCATCGGCGAACGGTTAAAGATAGAGAACCTTTGCTCAGGTCACATTTGAATGTGGCTCACCACGAACGGACTAAGTAAGTTACCGTTCGTCCTGAGCCTGTCGAAGGACTTGATCAGAGGTTCCAGAGCGAATATTTTAAAAAAACAACGATAGGAATAATCATGCAGATCGAAGTCAAAGTACCGGCCTTGTCAGAATCCGTTTCGGAAGCCTCACTCGTGACTTGGCACAAAAAAGCAGGGGACGCCGTCAAGCGCGACGAGAACCTGATCGACATCGAAACCGATAAGGTCGTGATGGAATTGCCCGCGCCGGCCGACGGCGTGATCGTGAAAATCCTGAAGGCGGATGGCGAATCCGTGGTAAGCGGCGACATCATCGCCATGATCGATACCGAGGCAAAAGGCGCGGTGACTGCACCAAGCGCCGCACCTGCCGCCACCGCAAGCGCTGCACCCGCCGAGGCAAAGGCTGCGCCCGCTACATCAGTACCAGCAATGAGCCCGGCTGCGGCCAAGATCGCGGCTGAAAATAATGTCAGTGCCAGCGATGTGACAGGCACCGGCCGCGGTGGACGTATCACCAAGGAGGACGTGGTGAACAAGACGGCAGCCCCGGCTGCTGCTGCGCCTTCATCTGCCGCCAAGCCTGCGGCAACGTCGGCGGGCGGTGTCGATACTTGGCCGTGGAAAGACCGCACCGAGCAACGCGTACCGATGTCGCGTTTGCGCGCACGTATCGCCGAGCGCCTGCTGCAATCGCAAGCCACCGCCGCCATTCTCACCACATTCAATGAAGTGAACATGGCGCCGATTATCGACATGCGCAACAAGTACAAGGAAAAATTCGAGAAAGAGCACGGCGTGAAGCTCGGTTTTATGTCGTTCTTCGTGAAGGCGGCGGTGCATGCGCTGAAAAAATATCCGGTCGTAAATGCCAGTGTCGATGGCAACGAAATTGTCTATCACGGCTACTACGACATCGGTATCGCCGTCGGCAGTGATCGCGGCCTGGTCGTACCGATTTTGCGCAATGCCGATCAGATGTCGATTGCCGATGTGGAGAAAAAGATCGCTGAGTTTGGCCAGAAGGCCAAGGACGGCAAATTGACGATTGAAGATTTGACGGGCGGCACGTTCTCGATTTCCAACGGCGGTGTATTCGGTTCGATGCTGTCCACGCCGATCATCAATCCGCCGCAGTCGGCCATTCTGGGTGTGCACGCGACCAAGGAACGTGCGGTGGTTGAGAACGGGCAGATTGTAATTCGTCCAATTAATTACTTGGCCATGAGCTATGACCATCGCATTATCGATGGCCGCGAAGCTGTGCTGGCACTGGTGGCAATGAAAGAGGCGCTGGAAGACCCGGCGCGGTTGCTGCTGGATATTTAAGCCTCATCATTAATGGCGCGAAAGAAATGGCGGCCCGAGCACATCCCAAAGCAGATATTTTTCTTTCTGCTCGCCGCCGTGTTGACCGGTTTCCTGACGGTATTTTTTTCAAAATTTCTCGGCAACTTTATTGGCCAGCATTTTGCGGTCGCCATTGGTGTTGGGTTGGCGGTGGCATTAACGCTGTGGCTCTCGCAATTGGTTAAAAATCCTCCATTTTTATTAAAGGGCACTTCTCCGCTGATCGCCGGATTCTGCGCAGCGCTGGGTGTGCATATTTCTCGTGTTTGGTTGAGCTAAGTCGCTGATAGCATTTGTCACTTTCCCTCACCCCGGCCCTCTCCCGAGGGAGAGGGTGAGAAATGAGGAACGACGCAATCGTCGCTCCTGAACAATTGAAGGGTTTGTCATGTCAAAACAATTTGATGTCGTCGTTATCGGTGCCGGTCCTGGCGGCTACATCGCTGCGATCCGCGCGGCGCAATTGGGATTCAATGTCGCCTGTATCGAAGGGTGGAAAAATCCCAAGGGCGAATTGGCGCTGGGCGGTACTTGCCTGAACGTCGGCTGCATTCCGTCGAAGGCGCTGTTGCAGTCATCTGAAAATGTCGAGCAGATTGAACATAAATTCAGCGATCACGGCATCACCGCAGCGGGTGTCAAAGTGGACATCGGCAAAATGCAGGCGCGCAAAGATGGCATCGTCGGCAAGATGACCAAGGGCATTGAATTCCTGTTCCGTAAAAATAAAATCACATGGCTCAAGGGCTTTGGAAAATTTATCTCGGCTGGTGACACCTACACGATTGAAATTTCTGGCGGCGAGAAAATCGACCCAAAGGAAACCATCACTGCGAAATGTGTGATTATCGCGACCGGTTCAAAGGCGCGACATTTGCCCGGCATATTGGTGGACAACGTCAATATTTGCGATAACGAAGGTGCGCTCATGTTTGGCGCGGCACCCAAGCGTTTGGGGGTGATCGGTGCGGGCGTGATCGGCCTTGAACTCGGCAGCGTGTGGCGTCGTCTGGGCTCCGAGGTAACGGTGCTGGAGGCATTGCCGAATTTTCTGGGCGCGTGCGACCAGTCGATTTCAAAAGAAGCGTGGAAGGTATTCACCAAAGAGCAGGCGCTCAATATCAAGCTCGGCGTGAAGATCGAAAAAGTGACGCAGAAAAAAACTGCGATCACGGTCGAATACACCGACGACAAGGGGCTGGCCCAAAAACTGGAATGCGACAAGCTGATCGTTTCCATCGGCCGCGTGCCCAACACTGATGGCTTGGGCGCGACCAACGTCGGGTTGAAGGTGACTGACCGCGGCTTTATTGAAGTCGATGATCAATGCAAAACCAATCTGCCCAATGTCTACGCTATCGGCGATGTGGTGCGCGGCCCGATGCTTGCGCACAAGGCTGAAGACGAAGGTGTGGCCGTGGCTGAAACTATCGCGGGCCAAAAGCCGCACGTCGATTTCAATACGATTCCGTGGATCATCTACACCTCGCCTGAAGTGGCTTGGGTCGGCAAGACCGAACAGCAATTGAAGGCTGAAGGCGTGGAGGTAAAAACCGGCCAGTTCCCATTTATGGCCAATGGCCGCGCGCTCGGGCAGGGCGAGGCGGGCGGGTTTGTGAAAATCATTGCCGATGCAAAAACTGATCGCATCCTCGGGGGGCACATCATTCACGCCCACGCGTCGGAATTGATTCAGGAATTGGTGACGGCAATGGAATTCAAGGCGGCAGCCGAGGATATTGCCCGCATCGTGCACGGACACCCGACGTTGTCAGAGGTGGTGCGTGAAGCGGCACTTGCCGTGGATAAACGCACGTTGAATATGTGATGGTTGGTCGCGTGAGGATGGAAGCACATAAAATTAGCAAACTCAAGCGCTGGTGCGGCTTTCAGAGTGAAAGTGGCTGTGAAGGTGCGTCAGTGCTTGTGTTAGCTGATTGGGAACTTCTGATAACCTCAAAACTGTTTCCCCGGCGCAGGCCGGGGCCTAAGTTTGCGAGCAGGTTCAATTACTTAAAAAACTTGGATACCGGCCTTCGCCGGTACGACAGAGTTTTTAGAAGTACCCAATTGTGATGTGTGCCTTCGGCAATCGCACTAACCACTAACCGTGCTCAAATAAACCGATGTCGCAGATCGCCCCACTCCCCAACATCTCCGGTGAATTCGAACACCCGGAAGTGATCGAGGCATCCAGTCCGCTCGAGTGGTATTGGAAGTTTTCGCAGCAATCCGATTTTGAATCGGACCCGGCACAGCTCGCCGTGCTGGAGCATCTGGAGCGGCTGCACAGCGATCTCGAGCACTATCGGCAATATCGTCAGGGGCCGGTGAATCGGCTCGTGACCAATTTCGGCGGCGGAAAAAAACCACCGCGCGGTTTGTATATCTGGGGCGGTGTCGGTCGCGGCAAATCGCTGATGATGGATGCCTTTTATGGCGTCGCCACGTTAAAGCGCAAACGCCGTATTCACTTTCACGAATTCATGCGCGAAATCCATGCCGAAATGCGCGCGCATTCGGGCACCGAGGATCCGCTTGAACCGATCTCCGACACCATCGCCAAGCAATTGCGATTGCTTTGCTTCGACGAGTTTCACGTCAGCGATATTGCCGACGCGATGATTCTGGGCCGTCTGCTTGACATGCTCATTTCCAAAGGCGTGGTGCTGGTGATGACATCGAACTACAAGCCCGATGATCTTTACCCCAATGGCTTGCAGCGCGCGCGGTTCCTGCCCGCCATTGAATTGTTGAATGCGGAACTTGAAGTGCTAGAAATCGGCGGGCAGCGCGATCATCGGCGACGCATTCTCGAATCAATCCCCGTGTACCACACGCCCCTTTCGCAGACGGCAGAACACGCCATGGCACGGGCGTTCGAGGCAATGTCAAAGGCATCATATTCATCAGCCGGCACGATCACCATCGGCTCGCGAGAGATCGCTTTTCTGCGGCGCGCGAAAGGTGTGATCTGGTTTAGCTTTGATGAGCTCTGCGTGAAAGCCAGATCGCAGGTGGATTATCTGGAAATCGCCAGCCGCTATCACACCGTGTTGATGTCATCCGTGCCACAGTTGCACGCGAAGGATCGCGCCGATGTGGTGCGCCGGTTTACGTGGCTCGTGGATGTGTTGTACGACCAGCGGGTGAAGCTGATCATGTCAGCCGAGGTTGGGCCGGAAATGCTGGTGGTCGATGAGCGGGTGAAAAGTCTATCGGCTGCGAGTACCAAAACTGGCAGCGGGAACGATGCGACATTAATGGTGTCTGTTGAATTCGCGCGCACCGCCTCAAGGCTGCGTGAAATGCAATCGCGGGAATATTTTTCGCGGAAACACGCCTCAGCCGAAAACCCGCAACTGTTGCAAGGAAGGTGAAATGTCATTCTGGAAATCTACACTGGCGGCGGTTGTAATCGCGTTATCCGCAGGCAGCCTGCCGACGGCGGTGCGTGCAAATAATTATCAGGATCTGTGGTGGAATCCCAGCGAATCCGGCTGGGGCATCAATATTTCGCATCAGGGCGATGTCATGTTTGCGACCTGGTTTATTTATGGCGCGAGTCGTCAGCCGACGTGGATTTTTCTCTCTCGCGCGGAGCGCTCAGGTGCGCTCGGCAATACGTTCGAAGGCGATATTTTTCAGGCAGTCGGCACACCTTTCTCCGCCATCCCGTTTGTGCCGTTGCAGGGGGCTGACCTGACCCGAGTGGGCCGCGCGACATTGATTTTTTCCGATGCGCGGACTGGCAGCCTGACCTACGATGTCAACGGCGCCACGGTGGTCAAACAGATCACGCGTCAGGTCATTGGGGTCGCCAATATGACTGGCAGTTATTTTGGCGGCCTCAAAC
>JAYURJ010000295.1:0-7229 GCA_043756275.1 Betaproteobacteria bacterium
CGGGGATCCAGTGACTTTAAGGCGAACGCCGCTGGATTCCCGCCTTCGCGGGAATGACGGCTTTTTTTTGCGTACCGATAAAATTAATGCACTAATGAAATGGAAATTGAATTACACCGCCTCCAGCAACGCGACCGTCCCCAATCCCCCATCGGCACAGATGCTGACAATGGCCTTCTTTCCCGCCCCCATCGTTGCCAGTTCTTTGGTCGCCTGACTCAATATCCGCGCGCCAGTCGCGCCGAATGGATGGCCGATGGCAACACTGCCGCCGTTGGGATTCAAACGCTCCCATGGAAATTTTCCCAGCGGATTATTTATTTGTACTTTTTCGCGCAGGAATGTTTCGCTTTCCAGTGCAGCAACATTGCAGAGCAACTGTGCGGCGAACGCCTCATGAATTTCCCAGAGGTCGATATCTTTGAGTGTCAAACCGTTGCGGGCGAGCAGACGCGGGATCGCGTAGGCGGGCGCCATGAGCAAGCCCTCAGTGAAAATATCGATACCAGCAATTTCGTAGTCGAGCAACTTCACACGCGGCTGATTTGCGGGCAACTTGGTGAGGCCAGCTTCATTGGCGACCCAGATTGCGGCAGCGCCGTCGGTGAGTGGTGAGGCGTTACCCGCGGTGATAGTACCCGCAGCGCTGCGATCAAAAGCGGGCTTCAAGGTGGATAGTTTTTCCAGTGTACTGTCGGCGCGTGGGATGCCGTCTTTGGCGGTTCCGTTCACGCTGATGATGAGGTCGTCGAAGAATCCACCGGCCATTGCCTTCACGGCATTGGCGTGGCTCAGGTAGGCGATCTTATCCTGCGCTTGGCGCGGAATTTTCCAGAGTTTTGCCATTTCCTCGCAATGTTCGCCCATGCTTTTACCGGTCGCGCGATTTTTTACGCTCGGGATATGCAGCTTGATGTCGGCAAATTTGATACTTGCGACAGCGTCGAAACGCTGACCGAAGCTGCGCGTCTGCATCACATTGCGCAGCCAGTTTGATAATCCCTGCGAAAGCCCGATCTGCACCTGGCTCATCGCCTCAACACCACCGACCATCGCCAGCGGCGCGTGATCTGAAAGCATTCCTGCGGCCTCAAATACGCCGAGCATCGAGGTCGAACACGCCATCACGGTGGAGAATGCAGGGGTCGTTGCATCGAGCTTGGCATCAATCTGCACTTCGCGGGCGAGGTTACTCCAGCGCATGCCCGGAATCACCGTACCCCAAATCATCAGATCTGGCTTGGCGATTTTTGCCATCGCCTGCGCGACGGGCACTGACATTTGAATTGCATCGAGACTTTTAAGCGGACCATCGGCTTTACAAAACGGCGTGCGCAGGCCGGGAACGAGATAGGTGGTGGCTTTGGTCATGGTCAACCTTTCGTGTGAGAGTTAAATTAAGTGTAAACCTTCAGCATCAACCCCACCGTTTGGCAAATCCGAGCCATCCCATCACCCAACGCGCAAATCCATACGCGACCCACGCACCCGCACGTGCCAGCAGCCCGCGTTTGTGCCAATCCTGCGGGTCGAGCATCGATGCGTTTGATTTAATTTCTTCCATCACCGACGCGCGCAGTGATGCGGCAAATTTTTCGTCAATGACGACAATGTTGGCTTCGCGATTGAGAAACAAACTGAATGGATCAAGATTGCTGGAGCCCACGGTGGACCAACTGTCATCGACCACGGCTATTTTTCCATGCAGCATGCTGCGGTGATATTCATAAATGACGATGCCCGCACCGAGCAGTTGCGTGTAAAGCGCCCGCGTGGCCTGTTGCAGCAATACGTGATCGGCGCGTCCCTGCAACAACAGCGTTACCTTCACACCGCGCTCCGTCGCTTTCATCAACATGCGACGAAAATGCCTGCCCGGCAAAAAATAGGGGCTGGTGATCAACACCTCGCGGCGTGCTGCGCCGATGGCTGTCAAATAGGCCCTTTCGATATCGCGTCGATGTCGAAAGTTATCGCGAACCGCGAAGAAAGCATGCATCTCCCCCACATTCGCATCTTTGCGCAAGGACACAGGCACATGCGCCGGAAAATCCGGCATTGGGTTCCTCGACGGGCGACGCCCCAACTTCCACCAGGAAACCGTTCGCCACAGCCGAACCATCTCCATGTAAATATCGGCCAGTACCGGCCCTTCCACCCGCACCGCATAATCGTAGCGTGGAAAATCTGACAGGCACTCGTTCATATCGTCGATCAGATTGATACCGCCGACGAAACCAACGCGACCGTCGATCAGGGCAATTTTGCGATGGAATCGTCGCAGGCGGCTTTTTTTGAAGCTCAATAACTTCCTTTCCGGACGAAAAACCAGCACGACAACGCCGGCGTGTTGCATGGCATCAAAAAAAGCCTGCGGTGTACAGTAGGAGCCAACGCCGTCAATCAACACTTCCACGTTGACTCTGCGGTGTGCGGCGCGCTTTAACGCGTCCGCGATCGCCGTACCAGCGACGTCATCAGAAAAAATATAGGATTCCAGCCGAACCTCGGCAGTTGCCGCATCAATGGCCTCAATCAATGCTGGAAAAAAATCTGCGCCATTTTTAAGAAGCGTGATGTGATTGCCCGGCACAATGCGCGGCTCACGTGATTGACGTAATTGGAGGCGCGTGCTCACCCGCGTGGCCGTAGCGTCACCGTCAACCCAACATGATCAGACATTCTGCGCCAGTTCACACCGTCCACCTTGCCATGAAGCCGTCCTGAACTCTCGACCTCAAGACCGCGCACGTAGATTCGATCCAGCGTAAAAAATGGCAGCATCGCCGGGAACGTGCGGGCGGGCTTGCCGTTGGCGTGCTCAAAAACTTCAATCAGGCCGAGCGCCTCGCGCAATCGTTTACTGGTACCACTTGCCCCGGCGCGCCAATCGTTAAAATCTCCCGCGACCAGTAACGGATCATCGTGCGAAGATTCATGCAGAAATTCAATCAGGCGCTCGACCTGCATCTTGCGACTGCGCGCAAGCAGGCCCAGATGAATACACACGCAGGTCAGTGGCGACTTCCACCCTGCAATATCGACACGTGCCATCAAGTGCCCGCGCGCCTCGTAACGGTGGTGTGAGACATCGCGGTTGACCCAATTGATCACAGGAAATGCCGACAGTATCGCGTTGCCGTGGTCGCCATGTTTGTTGCGCGCGTTCAATCCGTAAACCAGATCGGTGTAGCGTCCCTCGGCGATGTGTTCATGCTGCGCAAGATTGGGCCAATCCTCAAATTTGTTTTCATGCTTGACGTGTACGCCCTGCACTTCCTGAAGGAACACGATATCCGCGTTCAACGATTGCACCTTTTCCCGCACATCGTGAATCACCAGACGACGATTGAGCGGACTCAGGCCCTTGTGAATGTTGTAGGTGGCAATGGTGATGCGTTCGGTCATGGTTCGTTTGAGGTCATCTGAACAAAAATCAGGGCGTTGCCAACCGACCGGGCAATGACAGTATGGCGTCACGATTGGACGTTGAAAAACACAGCGATGCGGCTGTTTCGACATCCAGCCATGCATATTGCAAGTGTTCACCTGCATGCAGTGTGACACTCACCCGCTCAGGAAGCTGTAGTCCAAACACGTGTTCGGTGTTATGTGTGATGCCGGGTGGGTAGCGATGCAGCCAGATCGGATAAATCTCGTAGACGTTTTTCTGCTGCCAATCGGTGAGCGTCAGTGCTGAATGTGTCGCGTCAATGCCCGTTTCCTCCAGCACTTCGCGCGTTGCGGTCTGGATGAGCGATTCACCCGCTTCCTGACTACCCGTCACCGATTGCCAATACCCGGGGCGATCCGCCCGCTCAATGAGCAAAACCTCCTGTTTGGCCGTGTGGATGACCACCAGTGTCGAGCGCGGAATTTTGAATGGTTTTGGGGTTGGCATGCCTTGATTGTAAGGGGTCTTGCCCCTGCGGGCGGCGAGAGCGCCCTGGCCATTCTGTTAAAATCAAGGTTCGCTTAGAAAGTGTGCTTTGTCCTCTCCGCCGTTTTCCGTCTCGCCCCCACATTCATCGTTATCACGCGCCAGGTATCTGCAAGGCGCGGCGTGGGGCATGTTCGCCATTTCGATTTGGGTCGGCTGGATATTGCTCACCCGTTATGGCGTCACGACCACACTTTCGCCATACGACATCACCGCGTTGCGATTTGCCTGCGCCGGTTTGTTGTTGGCACCCATCGTTTATCGCCAAGGCTGGGGGCTCAGCCGCGTCGGCTTGAGGACGTGGCTTGTCATTGTCTGTGGCGCGGGTGTGCCGTATGTGTTGATCGCTTCAAGCGGCTTGCAATTCGCGCCTGCCGCGCATGCGGGCGCGTTGATTCCCGGCACGATGCCTTTGTGGGCCACATTGCTGGCGATGTTTTTTCTTAAAGAAAAAATTGCCGGTGTGCGCAAACTTGGACTCATGCTGATTCCCATCGGCATTTGCATCATCATCGGTGCAGGGCTCACCGATTTTTCCAGCGGATACTGGCGCGGACATCTTATGTTTTTGCTGGCCGCGCTATGCTGGGCAAGCTTTACGGTGGCGATGCGGTCGGCGAGCCAATCCGGCTTCACACCGCTGCAAGCCGCAGCCGTGGTATCGGTTGTCTCGGCGCTGATTTATCTGCCCCTGTACGCACTGTTTTTGCCGCATCGCATTATGCAGGCGCCACTCGGCCCCATCATCACGCAGACGATTTATCAGGGCATTTTCGTGAGTATCATTTCGCTCTTCGCCTACGCGCGCGCGGTGTCGATTCTGGGTGCGTCGCTGGGCTCAAGCTTCGCGTCTCTCGTGCCGGTATTGGCGATGCTCACCGCGATTCTGCTGTTGGGAGAATGGCCCACGCCCAGCGATTACATTGGCATTGCGGCGATTACGTTCGGCGTATTTTTATCTTCAGGCGCGTATCAAGCCATCCGTGGAAGTCTTGCAAAAACCGACTAATTAATCGGCCTTATTTCCCGGCAACAAAATAACAAAGCTCTTTGTCGTAGTAACGCCCGATGCCGCGTGGCTGCAATCCGGACTTCATCAACACGTTTTTGGACGGCTCGTTGTCAGGGTGCGTCAGGCCCACAACGCGCTCAAGGCCCAATTCAAACATGCCATAGCGCACCAGCGCACGGGCACCTTCAGTGGCGAGGCCGCGCCCCCAAGCCGATTTGCACAACCGGTAGCCGACTTCCACTTCGGGTGTCTTCGGAATATAGATGAGTGCGTAAGCGCCGACAAAGCGGCCCGTGGATTTTTCCTCGCCAGCCCACAACCCCAGCCCCGGATAAATCTCATACACTTTCAGAATGCGTCGGATGCGTGCCTCGCTTTGTGCACGCGTCCACACCGAACCATCGCCGATGTAACGCATAACATCCGGGTCACTATTGAGTCGCGCCATATTATCCAAGTCCGCCAGCGACAGGCGGCGCAGAATCAGGCGTTCAGTGTCGAGCAGGATGTGATTTTTGGGGGGCATCAGGCGCGCACTACTGCCTCATCTTGGCAACAATATCTGACGACCCTGAAAACCACGCGTGCGGCATATGCTCTGTGCGATGCGCGCCAACGGCATTTCCTTTTGCGTCGATGCCAATAAACCCCACGTCTGCATCGAAGTCGCGACCAAGTGCATCAAGCACCGCGCCAATGCTGGCCTCCAGACTCATGCCCTTTTCGACGTTATCCGAAATCTGACGGGTCGCAAGCGCACGAATCACGTATTCACCGGTTCCGGTGGCTGAACACGCTGCAAATTTTGATGCGTACGTGCCGCAACCCGGCAGCGGCGTATCGCCAACGCGACCCACCAGCTTCATCGTCACACCACCTGTCGAGGTGCAGGCACACAACACGCCATTGTCATCCAGCGCCACCGCGCCGATAGTGCCGCCCGCGTATTCGGGATGACTTTGCAGGAAATTGCGAATCTTCATCGCACCCTTACCGTCGGCACCGACTGCCACCTCCAGTTTCGCTTTTTTATCGGCCCAGTCAGCGCGGCGCGCTTTAGTAATCGGATCGTAATCGGCATGGCCCATCACGCGCGCAAACCGCGTGGCGCCATCACCAGTGAGCATGACGTGATCGGTTTGCTCCATTACCTCACGTGCGACGAGGATCGGATTCTTCACCCGCTGTAATCCTGATACAGCGCCAATTTGTGACGCTTCCGACACCATGACGCAAGCATCGAATTCCACAAAGCCATCAAAATTCAACACCGCACCCGTGCCCGCATTGAAGATCGGATTATCTTCGAGCACGAGGGACGCGGCCACCGCTGCGTCGAGCGCGCTGCCACCGGCGTCAAGAATTTTGCGACCAGCTTTCACCGCAGCTGTGATGCCGTGAATGGCGTCATCATCCGAGCCGGGGCGCCAACTCCCCGCACCACCGTGAACGATCAAGGCGATAGTCATATCGTGCTCCAGAAATTCGATGAGTAATTATAAGAGGCGGGCTGGCAATACTGTTCGCCATTTCGAAAACACTAGCACTGGTGCGGCGTTTGGAGCAAAAACACTCTGCGATACCCGCCAATGCTGGTGTTTAATACTTTTTCACGGCTAATGCAGCCAGACTAAATGCCCGCATACTGCGCTTAAATTTCAGCCGGTTAAGAATGACAACATCCGATGAGTGACGATTCCACACAACACACTTCACACCGCACGCGAGTCACGCTGATTGCGGCGTTGGTCGTGATGGGCGTGATCGCCGTCACTCTGCTTTTGTCACGGGCAAATATGTTGTCAACCGACCCTGCCAAGTCAGTGCCAACATCACTGCGCAATAAAGATCTGACAACATTAATCAATGCCCGGCCTGATATTGCGGCCTATGCGAGAGCAGTTCAGTCGAAAAAAACACCCACCATCGAGTCGGCCTGGCAGGCAATTCTGGCCAATCTGGCGGCATTGTTGAAGGGCGACAAGGTCGAAGTCTGCGGGTTATCTGATTTTAACGCGGCACTTTTTATTGCGGGCGATAGTGAGATCGGTATCAGCGCCGTCAATACAACGTTGGCGCAGGTGAAAGACAAACTTGTTGAAAGCAATCAGCCTCGCGAACAAGCGCTGGGGCTTTATTCCATTTCCACTTCATTAGTGCATTAATTTTATCGGTACGCAAAAAAGCCGTCATTCCCGCGAAGGCGGGAATCCAGCGGCGTTCGCCTTAAAGTCACTGGATCCCCGCCTTCGCGGGGACGACAAATGTTGATATGTT
>JAYURJ010000296.1:0-22765 GCA_043756275.1 Betaproteobacteria bacterium
TGTGCGAGTTTTGCATGGAGCGATGGATCTGCCGGCGCAATTTGTCGATGAGCGGATTAAAAACATTGGCGGGTGACCACTGGGACAGCACAGCATTCGCATCGATGACCAATTTCGCTTGTGCTTCGTCTGGAACGACGGCAATGCAACTGATGTGGAAATTGTGGCCTACCTCTGATAAACCAAGTAAGCCCAGCCATAAAACCCCTAAACAAAATGCGCCCTATCCATCCCGGCGAGGTATTGGGGGAAGATTTCCTTGTGCCGCTGCAAATGACGCCGCACGCACTCGCGATCACACTGCGCGTTCCCGCCTCGCGCATGAACGACATCGTGCTTGAGCGCCGTGGTATCACGCCAGACACCGCACTGCGCCTGGCGCGTTACTTTGGGGGAGATGCGCAGTCGTGGCTCAATCTGCAAATCGCGTTTGACCTTAAGCAGGCGCAAAAAGAGTTTGCACCGAAGATCCGTAAGGAAGTAATGCCGTTTGCGGCGTGATGTAACTTAATCTGCCGCGCCGCATTTTCTCCCTCTCGATTGGGGCGAGGGTGAACCGGTTCGAAATAGTTTGACCGCACGTGCCTCAAAGTCAATTGATGCGGACTTCTAATCACTCGATCACGCAATTCTTGCCGTAACACGGTGGCGCATAGGCTACGCCGATGTGGAGGGTGAAGGCGGACGCCGATTCAATCAACACTATGAAACCATTCGTCCTCGCGCAACCCACGCAGAAACGCCGCCACTGCTGCCAGCGCACCGCGCTCGGCAGCCCACTCGACGTGTTCTGTCAGCCGAAGCATCTTCATCAGGTTCGGTGTGTCGTGCCACGCAGCAAGAATCAGCGGTAGCGCCGGTTCCCAGCCGCCTCCGACACGTTTGCGCGCTGGCAGCAATTCCCACAATGCGCTCCACCGTTGCGGCATAGGACAAATCCGAGAGTTATCGCGACAATACGCAATCAGACTTTCAGTTGTCTCGTTCATTGGGTTGCTCCGTCATAGCGTTGGTCATGGCGACACTCAGCATTCGAGTCGAACAGCTACTGCCGCGATTGTTTTTGATGAGTTCGATCTGGGCTTCCGTTTTTCTTAAGCGATTACGCTACCATTCAGGCCCTCGTACCTGACATAGTTTCCATGACCGCGCCAAAGAGGTACCGCCTCGGCATCAGTTGGATCAAAGACCTGATCGACGCTCACGACAGCAACTGACGCAAAGTGCCCAACGTTACTCATGTGGGCACAGTCTGCAGCAATCGCACCCCA
This sequence comes from Betaproteobacteria bacterium, assembly GCA_043756275.1. Classification (GTDB taxonomy): domain Bacteria; phylum Pseudomonadota; class Gammaproteobacteria; order Burkholderiales; family Usitatibacteraceae; genus UKL13-2. Next base: position 1,272 of record JAYURJ010000296.1, read on the forward strand.
ATTCGCGGGTCTGGCCGCGCCGCTAAGTGGATAACGAACCACCCGCACGACCACCCACTCGGGTCTCTTACTCTTGCCCACAAACCAGATCGCTGGATCGACCGCCGGATTTCCCTGCCAGGACATCAATTGATAGCCTTCTTTTGTGATCTGGTCCCGAACCACCTGAACCGCAAAGTCTTGGAGTTCCCAGTGGGTCATTTCGATTCTCTGGTCGGTGATTAGCATGACTGGATCAACAGATGTACCGATCCTGGCGTCAACAAGCCCCCATCCACCACGTTCGGCTACCCAAGCGCCACCGAGAAACCGCCTTTTCATTGGCAGGATGCATGCATGCCCCTTGCACCCGTCAGCTATGGACATTAGCCCGCGCAAACTTCCCGGCCCTTCAACGTTCTTTTCTGCGTCCTCGACACGAACGAAGAACAACTGATTGCCAAGCCGGAATGATAGATGTTCAAGTATCGGCGGGCGGGGATGCGCCCGAAGCCATGACTGAATCCCACCTTGGACCTGCTTGTTCAAATGGTTGCCAGCAGCCTGCCAGCAGTTCAAAAACGCCGGCGACATATCCTGCATTTCGATGTTTTGCATGGGTCGTTACTCCTTCTCAAACCCCTGACACAGCGCTTGCAGCAAATTCTGCAAGCGCCTTTATTGAGCGGTCAGAACCCCGTAGCGTCGTCTACGCGATTCTGCGAGGGCGAACTCATCATTCATTTCTTCATTTTTCGCATAATAAGCGCGTAATAAGGGGCAAGGTCCTTTTTCTGAAACAGCCGTCACTCAAACGGCTAAGCCGCGCGACGAAACGGCGCAACAGCCGGAAGCGGTTTTTGCGACGCCTGCCACAAATCCCATTTTGTTTGTCCGCCGAGCCACGATTCTGGTGTCGTATTTGTCAGCAATCCGACGCGGATGGCCATATCAGCCGAGACTGCTGAGCGTCCATTCAAAACGCGCGACAACTGAACGCGGGACACACCGAGGCGCCCTGCGACTTCCTCAATCGTCATCCCTTCCGGGAGAAATTCCCGTAGCAACTCGCCCGGGTGCGGTGGGTTAAACATGCGTGCCATAACTCTCTCCTAGTGATAATCCTGATAGTTCACCAGGATCGCGTTAGTCCCATCAAAGGCGAAGGTTAGACGCCAATTTCCATCAACCCATACAGCCCAATGGCCCTTTAGCTCGCCTTTGAGTGTGTGAAGTTTCCAGCCAGGTGCGTCCATGTCTGACGACTTCGTCGCGTCATCAAGCCGGGAGAGCATCAGCCGCAATCTACGCTCATGCTGAGCTTGAATGCCGGACTTGGTGCCTAACTCAAAAAATCGTTTCAGCCCTTTGTGCTGGAAGCCTTTGATCATGGGTCAAGCGTAGCATGTAACATTATGCTTTACAAACATCCATCGTATAATTTCTACTAACCATAGCACTGGCGCGCCTCCTGGCCATAAAAGACCTGAAACACCGCACCAATAATAGACTTTGGCATTTCAATCACACTCGTCCTTCCCAGTTACGATATCGCATGCACAACATCGACCCTGCCCTCGAAGCCGAATACAACAACCGCGTCCTCGTCCCCGATCACCCCGCCATATTCGAGCGCTGGCAGCGTGATTCGGCGAATGTGCGCGCATCTACACCCTGCACGCTCGATCTCGCATACGGCGACCAACCACGACACAAACTCGATCTATTCCATGCGACAAATCCGCGCGGCACGGTCGTCTTTATTCACGGCGGCTATTGGCGCGCACTCGATAAATCATATTTTTCCTTTCTGGCCAAATCATTCGTTGACGCTGGATTGAGCGTTGCAGCGATCAACTATCGTCTTTGCCCCACAGTCGGCATCAGCGACGTGGCAGAAGACTGCCGGCAGGCGCTCATGTGGATCATCGCGAACGGCGACGCACACAATTTACCGTTGGATCGCATCGCGCTGACGGGACATTCCGCTGGCGGGCATCTGGTGGCGACGCTGTATGCCACCGATTGGCAGCAGCGGCAATGCGATGTTGGCTGCATCATCGGTGGTTTGGCGTTGGGCGGCGTTTACGATCTGGCACCGCTGCTTGCGTGTTCAATGAACGTGGAATTGAAGCTTGATGATCAGACAGCGCACGCGAATTCGCCGATTCATCTTGTGCCGACGCTGACGGTTCCGCTTCACCTCGCCGTGGGTGCGATGGAGAGCAGCGCGTTCCGGACGCAATCGCGCCTGCTCGCGGCGGCGTGGCCGAATATTTGTGACACACCTGAAGAGCTAGCAGGTGGGAATCATTTCACGGCGGTCGATTTATTCGCGCAGCCGACGCATTCGACGTTTCAGCGTGTGGTGAGGTTGTTCGATTAAGACTCGCTAACTAAATCTAATTTGAGTGTGGTTCGACAAGCCATCGCCCGCTGCATCGGGCTCAGGCGCTCGGCAGCGACGCGCATGCCCGCCGAAACCCTGCCTCACGTACCACGAACGGAATCAACAAGTTGCCGTTCGCGTGCCCACACTGCATTTGCCGCCGCCAAACCCGCCGTTCGCCGCTTTGTGCGCCTAGCCCTGCTAGTTCATCGCCTATAATTGCGCATCAAATTAGCGACCTCAATTCAGGAAAAAACGTGTCCACGACCGACCTCTCCAAACTCACCATTTCTCGCGACAAAAAGGCATTCTCCAGCAAGAAAACAGGCCGCAAGAAGTGGTGGCTTATTGCCGTGGTCATTGTCGTTATCGGCGGTGCATCGGTGGCGTTACGCGGTGGCGGCGGTACGCAACAAGTCGAAAGCGGCATTGTCGCCAGCGCTTATCCGTCGCAGGCTATATCCACACTGAACGCGACCGGTCGCGTCTCGGCGCAGAGGAAGGCCGCGGTATCGACCAAGGCGACTGGTCGCCTCGAATTCCTCGGCGTGCAGGAAGGCTCAATCGTCAAGGCTGGCGAGATACTGGCCCGCATCGAGAACCGCGATGTCTCAGCGACGCTGGATCAAGCGCAAGCGGCGCTGCGTGCAGCCAGAGCAAACACCGAACAGGGCATGGCCGAATTGCGCGATGCCGAATCCAACCTGAAACGGTCGGAGGATCTCGCCAACAAGAATTTCATTTCCTCGGCCTCCCTCGACACGGCCAAGGCGCGATTCGACAAAGCCCGTGCGGCGGTGGCCTCGCTCAACGGCGCCATCGGCGTTGCCGAAGCGAACGTGCGTGCGACCAGTGTTGCGGTCGAACAAACGCTGATCCGGGCGCCCTTCGACGGCGTGGTGCTGACCAAGAATGCCAATGTCGGCGACATCATCACGCCGTTTTCTTCCGCAGCCGACTCCAAGGGCGCAGTGGTGAATATGGCGGATATGTCCACCCTTGAAGTGGAAGCCGATGTCTCTGAAATTTCCCTGAGCAAGATCACCGTGGCACAACCGGTTGAAATTCAGCTCGATGCTTTTCCTGATTTGCGTTTGCTTGGCAAAGTGAGCCGCATCGTACCGACGGTGGATCGCTCCAAGGCGACGGTGCTGGTGAAGGTGGAATTTGTCGAAAAAGATAAACGCGTGCTGCCGGACATGAGCGCAAAGGTGTCATTCCTGTCGCGTGAATTGAAATCCGACGAACGTAAATCCGTCATCGCCGTGCAACCAGCCGCGCTGGTGAAACGCGACGGCAAGGATGTGCTTTTTGTAATCGACAACAACGCGGCCAAACAAATCGCCGTGACGGTGGGCAGCAAAATCGGTGATCTCACACAGGTGTCCGGCGTGAAACCCGGTGACAAGATCGTGCTGACGCCGTCCGAAAAAGTAAAGGATGGCGTGGCAGTTGCCATCGTCAAGAAGTAGTCGTCATGGCGGATGCTGCAAATATTCTGGTTGAAATCAAAAATCTCACCAAGGGCTACACGCGTGGTGGCCAGGCCGTGCCGGTACTGGACAACATCACGCTTAATATTGCGCGCGGTGATTTCATTTCGCTGATGGGCCCCTCGGGCTCGGGGAAATCCACGCTGCTCAATCTGATCGCGGGCATCGACAAACCGGATTCGGGTGACCTCAAGATCGACGGTGAGGACATCACCGCACTTTCCGAAGGTCAACTGGCCGATTGGCGTGCGGCCAATATCGGCTTCATCTTCCAGTTTTATAACCTCATGCCGGTGCTGACCGCATTCGAGAATGTGGAGCTGCCTTTGCTGCTGACCAATCTTTCCAAATCCGATCGCCGTGAGCGCGTGGAAATGACATTGTCGCTGGTGGGACTATCGGATCGCATGGAGCATTACCCAAATGAGCTTTCCGGTGGCCAGCAGCAACGTGTGGCGATCGCACGCGCCATCGTCACCGATCCGACGATACTTGTATGCGATGAGCCGACTGGCGACCTCGATAAACAATCCGCAAGCGATGTGCTGGCGATGCTGAAGCAACTTAATGTTGAGATGGGCAAAACCATCATCATGGTGACGCACGACGCGCATGCGGCTGAGGCGGCCAAGCATATTGTCCATCTTGAAAAAGGTGAGTTGATCGGCGAGTCTGTGGCAACTTGACGTGTATTTTCTCAAACTCATTTTCAAAAACGTCTTTCGCGCCAAGCTGCGAACCAGCCTGACCATCGTCGGCCTGGTGATTTCGATCCTCGCATTCGGCCTGTTGCAGACGGTGGTCGATGCGTGGTTCGCGGGGGCAAATGCGTCTTCGGCTGCGCGCATGGTCACGCGCAATGCGATTTCGCTGGTGTTCCCGATGCCCGCGTACTACCGCGACCGGATCAAGGCGGTCCCCGGCGTCAAGGCGGTCGCGCATTCGCAATGGTTTGGTGGCATTTACATCGAGCCGAAAAATTTCTTCCCGCAATTCGCGGTGGATAGCGACAATTTCTTCGAGATGTATCCCGAGTTCCTGATGAAGCCCGAAGAGTTGCTGGCCTTCAAGAAGGATCGACAGGGTGCCATTGTCGGCCGCAAACTCGCGGATCAGTTCGGGTGGAAAGTGGGCGATGTCGTTCCCATTCGCGGTACGATTTTCCCCGGCAACTGGCAGATGACCATCCGGGCGATATTTGATGGCAAGGATGAAACCACCATCACGCGCCAGTTCTATTTCCAGTGGAATTACATCAATGAGTTTCTGATCAAACGCTTCCCGCGCCGCGCGGATCAGATCGGCATTTTTAATATTGAAGTCACCGATCCGGGCCGTATCGCCGATATTGCCAAAGCCATCGATGCCGAGTTCAAAAACTCGCTGGCCGAGACGCTCACCGAAACAGAAAAGTCATTTCAGTTGGGATTTATTGCGCAGTCCGAAGCTATTGTGGTGGCAATTCGCATCGTCTCATTCGTGGTTATTTTTATCATCATGGCAGTGGTCGCCAACACGATGGCCATGACGGCCCGTGAACGGCTGGCCGAATATGCGACGCTGAAGGCACTGGGCTTTTCGCCAGGCTTTGTCGCGGCACTGGTGTTTGGTGAGGCGATGATGCTTGCGCTGATCGGCGCTGGCATCGGTATCCTCCTCACGTTTCCGGCTGCGCACGGATTTGCCGCCTCACCGGCCGGCGCGGTTTTCGCGTCATTCAACGTATCATCGACGACGGTTGTCATGCAGGTCGCGTGCGCGTTCGTTGTCGGGATCGTGGCAGCGATGGTGCCGGGTTGGCGCAGTGCCAACATCAAAATCGTCGATGGCTTGAGGCATGCCGGATGAAGGTTCCATTCTCTTATGTCTTTCGCAATCTCTGGACGCGAAAGCTCACCACCGGGCTGACCGCCGGCGGCATGGCGCTGGTGGCATTTGTATTTGCCGCCGTGCTGATGCTAGATGCCGGCCTCAAGCAGACGATGGTCGGCACCGGCAGTTTTGATAACGTGATGTTTATCCGTAAAGCCGCTGAAACCGAAATTCAAAGTGGCGTATCGCGCGAACAGGCATCACTCATTGAGAGCATGCCGCAAATCGCCCGCGATGCCGACGGGCGCGCGATGGTATCCAAGGAAGCGGTGGTGCTGACATCATTGACCAAGCGCGGCCAGGACAAACTCTCCAACATCGTCACGCGCGGGTTGCCGCCGATGGGGGTGACGTTGCGGCCTCAAGTGAAAATAAAGCAAGGCCGCATGTTTCGGCCGGGCTCATCCGAGATCGTCGTCGGGCGCAGTGTCTTCGAGGACTTTGATGGCGTGGCCATTGGCCAGTCGTTGCGATTTGCGCAGCGCGACTGGCTGGTGGTCGGCATGTTTGATGGTGGCAAGAGCGCGTTCGATTCCGAGGTGTGGGGCGATAGCGAACAATTGATGCAAGCATTCCGCCGTACCGGGTTTTCGTCGGCAATCGCCAAGCTGGCCGACAGCAACTCTTTCGATGCGATGAAGGCAATGGTAGAGGGTGATATCCGGCTCACCGTTACGGGCAAACGCGAGCAACTATTTTACGAGGATCAATCGCGTGCGCTGTCTACATTCATTTCGATACTCGGCACCGTGCTGTCAGTGATATTTTCACTGGGCGCGATGATTGGCGCGGCGATCACGATGTATTCGGCCGTGGCGATGCGCACCGCAGAAATCGGCACGTTGCGTGCGTTGGGATTTCGGCGGCCCTCAATACTTGCGGCGTTTTTGCTAGAGTCGTTGCTGCTGGCACTGGTCGGCGGCATCGCCGGATTGCTGTTCGCCACATTCCTGCAATTCATTTCAATCTCGACGCTGAATTTCCAGTCGTTCTCCCAGCTCGCATTCGGATTTACCCTCACGCCCGGCATCGTGGTGAAGACGCTATTGTTTTCGCTGGTAATGGGTTTCGTCGGCGGATTTCTGCCGGCGATGGAGGCATCAAGGCTGAAGATTGTGGACGCGTTGCGGGCGGCGTGAATTTTTTGTTTTGTCCCCCCTTTTGGATTCTGCTCCCCCTTTGGAAAAGGGGGATCGAGGGGGATTGTAATTCGTCGCATACAAGCAGCCCTGGCATATTGCGGCTGCCAACAATCCCTCCTAGCCTCCCTTTGAAAAGGGAGGGGAGCCCGTAGGTTGGGTTAGGCGAAGCCGTAACCCAACGCGGCCACGTCAATTGCGACCGTAGTTGGGTTACGCCGCGTTGCGGCTAACCCAACGACACTTCCAGATTGTCGATAAGCCGGGTCGCGCCAAGACGCGCGGCAGCCAACACCACGAGCGCGTGATCGCTGATAGATGGCGGCTGCAGATCGCTCTGACGACGGATCACGACGTAATCAGGCTGCCAGCCTCGTGCGACGAGTGTGCTGTGCGCGTTCGATTCGACCGCCGCGAAATCGCGCTCACCCTTTTCTAATGCCGATTTGATCGCTCTTAAAGCAGCGCCGAGTTGTGGCGCTTCCGCGCGCTCTGTCGGTGTCAGATAGCCATTACGTGAAGACAACGCCAGACCGTCATCTGCACGCACCGTTTCGGCTAACAGCATTTCAACAGGCAGATTCAATTGCCGTACCATGATGTCGAGCACGCGGCACTGTTGATAATCCTTTTTACCGAACACCGCCACCTGCGGCTGCACCATATTGAAAAGTTTAAGCACCACAGTCGCCACGCCGCGATAGTGCCCCGGCCGTACGGCACCTTCGAGAATATGTTGAATTTCCGGCGGCTCGACGAGATAGGTCTGCGGCTCGGGATACATCTCTGACTCATCCGGCGCGAAAATAACATCGACACCCGCTGCGCGACATTTATCGCAGTCGTCATTCAGCGTGCGCGGGTATTTGCCAAAATCTTCCTTCGGTCCGAATTGCAACCGGTTGACGAAAATGGAAACGACGACGCATCCGTTCACACCCACCCGCTGGCGCGCGATGTGCATCAGGTCGATGTGTCCCGCGTGAAGACTGCCCATGGTCGGCACAAATGCAACGAGCGGTTTTGCGTTAAGTTGAGTGCGTAACGCGGCAACGGTGTGCACAATATCCATGTGTGCAATCAGGCGGCGTTGACGTATTCGCGCGCACCGCGCAAGTTTTCGATGCGTTTGATGAGCATGTCCATATGTTCGCGGTTGTCGGCAAAATTGAACGGGTCGCTGTTTACAATCAGCAGCGGAGACTCGCGGTAATCGTAAAAATGCTTGGTGTACGACTCGGATAAACGCATCAGGTAATCTTCACTGATACCCTTTTCCATCGGTCGCGCTCTACGCTGAATACGCGCCATTAACTGTCCAACCGACGCCTGTAGGTAGATGACCAGATCCGGTGTCGGTGCCTGTGGCTTCAGGTGATTGTAGAGCTGCGAATAGAGATTGAATTCGTTGTCATCCAGCGTGAGTCTCGCGAACAACGCATCCTTGGCCAGCATGTAATCGGCAATCGTTTTCTTTCCAAACAAATCAGGTTGCCGGACCGAGGCCAATTGATTGATGCGCTGGAACAGGAAGAACATTTGCGTGGAAAGCGCGTGACGTTTCATGTCGCGATAAAACAGCGGCAGGAATGGATTGGCGCTCGGGTCTTCAAGCAGAAGATCTGCGCGGTAATGATCAGCCAGCAAACGTGCCAGCGTTGATTTTCCGCAGCCGATGGGGCCTTCGACGACGATGTAGCGATATTTCATAGCCACTGTTTAAGACTATTTCGAGTGTGGTTCGACAAGCTCACCACGAACGGACCCAAATGGTTGCCGCCCGTCTGGATCCCGTCAAAAGCAATCTGTGAATCTCTAGCACTGGCGCGCCATTCAGGCCGTTTATGCCTGAAAACATCCACCAAATGGCGATCTACGTATTTTGTTGCTCTATCGTGCGCGGTCAGCAATTTATTACTACTCCTCATACTTCAGAGGTCTGACACCCGCCATATCCAATGTCGCCAGCATGTCTTTCGCAACACCCTTTCCCGGAATTTTTACCTCAGGGGCAATTTCGACCAGCGGCACCAGCACGAAGGCGCGCTCATGCATGCGTGGGTGCGGGACGGTGAGGCCACGCTCGTCGATTTGCGCATCATTGAACATGAGGATGTCGAGGTCGAGCGTGCGCGGTCCGTTCTTTTCTTCGGTAATGTTATTTCGATGTCGACCGTGTTGCGCCTCGATCGCATGCAGACGCGCGAGGAAGTCGTGCGGAGAGAGCAAAGTCTCAGTGCGCGCCACGGCATTTACAAACTGTGGCTGATCGCAACCACCGACGGGATTAGTTTCGTAAAGCGTCGATACTTGCACTAGCGCCGTCTCGGGCAGCTCGTCGATATCGCGCAGCGCTCTCTGCACATGCATTGCCGGATGGTCAAGATTGCTGCCGAGTGCGACGAACACGGTCGAGCGGGGCAGGGATAAATTGGCGTCGGAAAATGTCATGTGGCGCTCTCCGCAGATGGGGGTTGTGTTGTCTCCATAGTGGCTGCATCGCCGCTATCGGCTGAAGGATTTTTTTTCCTGCGGCGGCGTTTCTTGTTCTTTGGCTCTTCATCAGGCAACAGCATCGTCTCGCGCGTGGCTTCATCGGCAAACTGGAAGCGCTCCCACCATGCGGCAATTTCCTTGTCGGCATCACCGGCTTCGGCACGCAGGGCGTAAAAATCATAGCTGGCACGAAAGCGTGGATGGGTGAGCGTGCGAAACGCCTGGCGTTGTGAACGATGCGGGAAGCGCGGTTGCGCAAGCCAAAGCTCCTTGATGAGCGGATCAAGACGGCGCGGAACGGCGAGGGTTTTGCGTTGCGCGTCGAGGACATCATCCATCGCTTCGTGCATCGCCTGCAATGGCCGCACACCGTTAGCTTCGAGCGCGCGCCAGCGTTGCACCATCGGCCACCAGAACAAGGCGGCAAACAGAAACGGCGGCGATACGCCCTTGTCCAGCGCGATGCGCTCATCGGTGCGCTGCAACGCGAGCACCACAAACGCTTTTGCGGCGGGGTCATTGAATAATGTATCGAGTACCGGCAGGATGCCGGCATGCAATCCAAGCGACCGCAATTTTTCGATGCCGTTGAGTGCGTGTCCGGAAAACAGCAGCTTCAACATCTCATCAAACAATCTCGCGGTGGGCACGTTGTCGAGCAGTGGCGCGAGTTCCGCAATCGGTGCCTCGGTCGCGGCGTCAATCGTGAACCCTAATTTGGCAGCGAGGCGCGCAGCGCGCAACATGCGCACCGGGTCTTCGCGATAGCGGGCGGATGGGTCACCGATCATGACCACGCGTTTCTTTTTAATATCAGCAAACCCGTCCACGACATCCCAAACTTCTTCGCGCTCCGGATCGTAAAACAGCGCATTCATGGTGAAGTCGCGGCGGATGGCGTCCTCTTCCTGATTGCCGTACACGTTATCGCGCAACAGGCGGCCATGCTCATCGGCGCGACCGTCCTGTTCATCAGCATCGACAGCAGGATGATTGGCGCGGAACGTGGAGACTTCGACAGTCTCATCGCGAAACATCACATGCACGAGTTTGAAGCGGCGACCGATGATGCGGGCGCGGCGAAATACGCTTTTCACCTGTTCGGGGGTGGCATCGGTGGCGACGTCGTAATCTTTGGGGTGACGGTTTAACAGCAAATCCCTGACCGCGCCGCCGACCACAAAAGCCTTGTAGCCTGCACGGTGCAGACCTTCACACACGCTGACGGCGGCGTTCGAAAGCTCGTCTTTGCGAATGCCGTGTTCGTCCTTCGTGTAAATGCGCTCCCTGGACGCTGCAGGCTTTCGGCTTTTCTTCGGCCCGAATACCTTTTCAATAAATTTCTTGATCACGCGTTGTCTTTATCTTGTCGAAATAATCGGCCAGCCGTTCGCTTGGGCATGTGCGAGCAGACTGTCATCAGGGTTGACGGCCACCGGATCGCTGACGGCCTCCATCAACGCAAGATCGTTGTGCGAGTCGCTGTAAAAATAGCTGCGATCAAAGTCCGACAGCTTTTGCCCCATCGTGCCCGCCACACCCACTGCATCCAGCCATTGATTGACGCGTGTGACCTTGCCATCCCGAAAAGAAGGTTCTCCAATCGGTTGCCCAGTATAACGGCCATCGATCATCTCGACATTACAGGCAATTAAATGGGGCACGTCAAACCTTGCTGCAATCGGTGCGGTAATGAACGCATTGGTGGCGGTAACGATGGCACAGAGATCATCTGCGTGATTTGCCAACAGCGCCAGCGCTTTCGGCCCAATCATCGGCTCAATTTTTTTTGCCATGTAGCGCTGATGCAAAGGTGCCAATTCCGCCGCTGACTTGCCCGCAATAGAAGCGAGTGTGAAGGCAAGATATTCGCGAATATCGAGCGTGCCGGATTTGTATTGGGCCCAGAAAAAATCGTTCTTCCGTTTGTATTCGGCACCATCAACGACGCCTTCTTCGACGAGAAATTCTCCCCATGCGTGATCGCTGTCGCCGGTGAGCAGGGTGTAATCGAGGTCAAACAGGGCGAGATTCATTTTTTCTTGTTCGTCGTCCCCGCCTTCGCGGGGACGACGGTACTTGAGATGCTGAACATCGCAATTGCCCAGACCGGTAGGTTCATACCAGATTCGGCTGCGCCATTTCGCGCAGCAATGGCAACGTGATCTCTCGCCCGGTTTCGAGCGAATACTGGTCAAGCGCATCAAGGAAGCCGATCAGCGAAGCCATATCCCGCCGTGAATGGCGCAGCAGATACGCGATCACCTCCTCACGCAGGACGAACCCACGGGTACGCGAATGTGCGCGCAACGCATCTGATTTTTCCCCGTCTGACAATGGCGTCAGTTGAAATACCAAGCCCTGCCCCAGTCTTGAGGCGAGATCGCGACGAATACCTAAATCGCGCGGCGCAGCGTCTCCGGTCGCGATCAGCATGTGATCGGCTTGGCTGGCGTTGATGAGATTGATAAGGTTGAATACGCCGATTTGGCGATCCTCGTTGACAGCGTGAACATCATCGACGACAAAGTGGGTGGCAACTTCCGGCAGGACACCCACATTTTTCGCGAAGAACCCGGTGGCGTCGAGTGCCGTCGGAAATGATCGCGCCAGATGCGATTTGCCACTGCTCGTGCCGCCCCACAGGTAAACGATCTTTGCGGGAGGCACGCCAGAAGCCGTATCCAGCAAGGCTTTCAGGGCTTCACGATTGCGGCCAGGAACGAAATTATCCAGCGTTGGCGCAGGCAGGGGAATGAGATCGAGAATGAGTTGCTTCACACCGCTGATTATACGTTGCACACTCACGCCGATTGACTGATCAATAAAAACGGCCGGTGTTTCCACCGGCCGTTTCAACCACCTTATATCACTACGAGACTTAGAACTCGTAACGGAATGTCGCCTGCAAGGCCCACTGCGATTCGCCCTTCAATTGACGGGTGGTGAAATCATCGACATTAGCTACACTGTAGATATAGCGTCCGGTCGCATCGATTCCAACGACGTTTACGAATGTGCGGCGCTGGCCACCCAAGGAGTTAAATGGGATTTCATCAATGCGGCCCCACTTCTTGTTGAGCAGATTGCCAACGTTGAATACATCCATCACAAATACCGCCTTGTGGCCTTTGAAGAAACTAGGCAGCTCCTGGCTGACACGCATGTCGATGCTGTTACTCCACGGCGCAAAGTTTTCGTTACGCTGAACGACGCTACCGACGTTGCGCGACAAGCCGCCATTGGCATTGACAATTCTCCAGAAAGCCTCCTCGTTCGTTTTGCTGGTCGCGGTGTCGTTAAGAAATACTACGTCTCCAGACCCAAACGACTTAGGGATATACATCAGGTCATTGCCGGCAATTGCATCGCCGTTCGCATCGTTTGCGAATGTCCAGCTGTATGGTTTGCCGGCACGGCCTTCGAAGAACATGCCGAACGAGGTTTTATAGCCCTTGATTAGATTGCGTTGCCAATTGAGCGAACCGTTGAAACGATCTTTCACCAAATATGCAGAGTTCGCCGCGTTGGACTCGTTAGGATTCAATATCGCGCGGCCACGCCAATTGGAGTTCGATGTTGACGATGTCAGCGGGCTGACTTCGGTTGCGTCGGTGTACGTGTACGCCAGCGACCAGCTAATTTCCTTCATGATCCGCCCGCTTAGCGAAAGCGTCACGAGGTCGCCCCGACCGTCTCTCGTTTTAGCCGCCAGGAGAACGTCGTTGAACGCAGGATTGCTGAGTGCACGCGTCCGATTGTCCACCCCGCACACTACGCCGTTTGTGATGCGCGAGCCGTTCGCGTTCCAGCACGCAGGGTTGTATCCCGACGGCGTGTAGAACATTTGGCGTCCATCGGTGCCGGCGCGGGTTGGCGCGCCCAGATTCAAATGTTGATAATTGATGCCGGTGTTGGTTTTAGTGTTTAAGTACTCGGCACCGAAGACAATTCCGTACCAAGGCAATTCGTGTTCAAACGCAAGATTGGCTTTCCAAACCGACGGCTGTGCCAACCCGGGCTGTAGAAAATCGACGTTTGCGGATGGTGCAGCGCCAGCAAAATTGGTGATCTGATTGGCAGGGTCAGGACTGAAAATGCCGCCCGCTGCCGGGCAACCGGCAAATCCCAATGTGCCGCAACCAACCAGCCGCGTTGCGACCCCGGTGTTGGAGTAAATATTTGAAATCCAGACGTTTGCCGCCGCGCCTTGGAACAAGCCAAATCCACCACGCAATTGCATCGGTCGTTTGGTGTCGAATGTATAGTTGAATCCGAATCGTGGCTGCAGCAGTTCTTGTCCGTCGATGGTGCTGGTGTTATCAAGACCGATGCCGCCAGAACCCCGTGTGGTCGTCGCGACAATACCCGCTATCGGCGCGGCCGCAGCAGCAGCGTTGCGTGCCGGTTTCTGACTCAGCGCGGGCGTATCGATCCGCAAGCCGAACATCAAGGTCAGGTTGGGGTTGACGGTATAGCTATCCTGAACCGCAAAACCATAATTTTTCAGATTGAATGTTGAGATTGCGTCCGAGATGGAACCGCCGGCTTGAAGTGGAACCTGGACGGTATATTGCGCCGGACGTCCGCGCATGTAGTTTTCCAGTACCGCGGCTTCAATCTGGGCGGCAGTGGCGGTTCCGCAAGCAATCGTACCGAAGGAATAGGTGTAGGTCGCGCTGCTGTTTTGGCAATTGAATGTGTACCGGCCTTTGGTGTCCTGCAGGAAAAAATTCAAAATCTTATTGGCCGAATAATCACCGGCGAACTTGAGTTCATGGTCGCCGAGCGTCCAATTCGCGCCCAAATAGGAATCGAACGTTTTGGTGTCGAGAATGTTGCTATGACGACTACGTTCGGTGCCAAACACCAAATTGCGCGTACCGCTCACAGCGCTTGGCGTACCAATCGGTGTGCCGCTGAAGCCAAGTGTTATCTCCGGGGTATTGACCGGCGGCTTTGGCTCGCTGTGGTAATCACGCTGCGAAATTTTCGCCTCGGTCGAGAACGTCGGTGTCCAGTCGGCAAACCACTGGCCCACGACAGTCTTCAAATCCTTGGCTTGGTTATGCCAGTTGGAACTCAATGACAATGCCGTCGAGGGCGTGGGAAAGAAATTATTGAAATTCGGCTCAGCCTGCTCGGTCTTGGTGTAGCGAACGCTGGCGCGATGGTTGTTGTTGATGTTCCAGTCCAGCTTGAGCAGCGTATCTTTAACTTTCAGGTTCAGGCCCTCGTCATCTGACGTGCCGATATTCAACTTGTACTGGCTCAACGATAAAGCCTGCGCGCTCGCGATCGATGATGGCGTGAGGCCGATGATGGTGGACTTACCACTCCCCAGTGGCCCAAAATCAGGGGCGCGTCGCGTGCTTTTCAGATCCTCGTAGCTTGCGAAGAAAAACAATTTATCTTTGATGATCGGCCCGCCCAAAGTAAAGCCTTTGGTACTTTCCTCGAACGCGCGTTGGTCGGAATACGTATCTCTGGCACGGCTGTAAAGTTGCCCGACGTATTTATCGTCGCGGGTAACGTAGTACACACTTCCCTTAAATTCATTGGTGCCTGACTTGGTGGCGGCGTTGATGTTCGCACCGGTGTAGCCCTTCTGGGTTACGTCGTAGTTGGACACATTGACCTGCACCGACTGGATGGCGTCAATCGAAATTGGCTGCTTGACGGTTGGTAAATTATTGGCTTCAAGTCCGAATGAATCGCTGATGGAGACACCGTCGATGGTGACCGAGTTGTAGCGGCTGTTTTGGCCGGCGACAGAAACTTCGCCTCGTTCCTTGTCCGTTTGCGCGACGCGCGGGTCGGTGCGCGCGTAGTCTTGCAAATTGCGTTGGATAGACGCGAACGCGTCAAGCTCGGCACGACTGATGCTGGTTCCCGCGCCCATCGCGCTGTTGCTGAATTTATCGGAGCTGACGTTTTGGCCGGTCACCACGATCGTATCGACGGCCTGAGTGGCACCGCCCAGTTTGGCATCAACACTGGCCGTTTCGGCGAGTTGCAGAAATACACCCTCACGGGTCTCGGTCACGCCACCTTTGGAAATCGTAATCGTGTACGGTCCGCCGACTCGCAAGCCACGCGAGGAATAGCGACCGTCTGCATCGGTGACAGTGGTGTTCACCGAGCCGGAATCTTTGTGGAGGATGGTTACCTGGGCACCGCTGGCAGGTTTACCGTCAGTGCCAGTGATGCGGCCACCTACCGCCGAGGTTGTGTTCTGCGCCAAAACAGGAACCGTGGCGAGCGCGAGTGCCACGCTAAGGGCAATCCTGGAAAGTCCGGTTCGATGAGTCTTTGTCATGTTGACACCCTGAAAAGAGATTTTGAGTGGATTTCGCGCGAAGAACACGAATTTGTATTCTGTAAACCAGCGGTCGAGCGAACAAATTTGCGGTGTTTAAAACCAGACAACTTTGTACCGTTAGATTATGACGGATTCAAGACTGGAAGTGAATTAAGCGTTGACCATTCGGTCAGGCAAAAAGGACTATCACTATTAAATACAAATACTTCTGGAAGTTAAACGCGACAGAGCATTAAGGTTTTGCACGAAAAAATCAAGCGTAGCCGGGTGCAAAATGTTGTATGCACGCAACAGCGTCGGCTTGGGATGCGCCGGGACTTAATTTAGCCTGATGAGCCTGCCAACCGACGGCGGCGTGAGTGGCGACGTTGCCGATATTAGTTCGACCAGCGCTTCAAGATCGAGCATGCCGACCTGACGGTCGGTGCCTTCCCGGAATAGCCCCAACCCTTCTGTTCCGCCGGCGAGAAAGCTATTGGCTGTCACGCGATATTGCAACCCCGGATCAAGCGGCACACCATTTAATTTCATGGAACCCGGGACGATTTTCTCGCCGCGTGGCTTGGCGTTATCCCACGTATAACTAAATCCTTGGGATACGCCTAACAGGCGGGGACGATCACTGCTGCTGAACTGCTGCTCAAGCAAATTCTTCAATTGCTTGCCGGTGAAGGTCATGATGATCAGATCGTTCTGAAACGGCTGCGCCTTGAACAACTCGCCGTATTTCACTCCGCCGTCGGCAGCAGGAATTATCGGCGCGCGCAGGCTGCCAGGGTTGTTGAACGCGATGACAGCACCGCCTTTGTCCGGCGCAGCGGTGCCAAACAAATGCGCATCCGCAATCAAATTGCCGAGGTTAGATTCGCCCGACGGTCCGACCACCGCATTCGCCTCGCGGGTAAGCTTGCCGACAACACGGTTCTCAAGTGGCGCTGAAAGCGCCGCATAACGATCCACCAACGTGGTCAGCGCAGCGTCTTTCGGCCCGTTCGGGTCAACGATTAGATTGCGTGCCGCCTTGGCGACAATCTTGCGCGTTGATCGATCAATCGTCAGATCGATATCGGTCACGAGCGTTCCGTAACTACCTGCACCGGTAACTAGCCGATTGCCGAGTTCGCAAATGTGGTAGCGGTGCCAGTGTCCAGTGATGACGACCTGAATCGCAGGATCCAGACTCTCCGCGATTTCGCGTCCACGCCCCTGGAAATCAATGCACTCATTGATCGTACCGGTCTGCGTGCCGCCCTCGTGCATGACGACCACGATCGCTTCGACACCCTGCCCTTTGAGCCCGGGCACCAGCGCGTTGATCGTCTCGACTTCTTCTTTGAACGTCAAACCGACGGTACCGCCGGGTCGAACAATAGTAGGCGTGGTGAGCGTCGTGAGACCGATAAAACCAATCTTGATGCCATCGAATTCTCTCACCGCGACCGCCGGAAACAACGGCTGGCCACTTGCGTTGTCGATCACATTAGCCGCCAGAAACTCGAATTTGGCACCCGCATACGGAGGGCGACCACCGCAGTCCGGCTTGCCAGATTTTTCATCGATCACACAGCCGCCGCTCTTGAGTCGCTTTAGATGCTTGACGCCGTAATCGAACTCATGATTTCCAACCGCATGAATATCGACACCGAGGAGATTCATCGCCTCAATCGTTGGCTCATCCTTGAATAATGCTGATAGCAAAGGTGTGGCACCGATCATATCGCCGGCGGACACGACCACCACATTTTTTTGCTTTGCTTTCAGGCTTTGCACCAGCGCGCTCATCTGCTCCACGCCTCCAGCCGGCTCGAACCGTATGCCGGTCGACTGCGCTGCATCCGGTACCGCGACGCGAAGGCTTGGGGTGCGGAGGTTTCCATGAAAATCATTGAAGGCAATTATTTTCACCTCGACCGCAGCACTAGGTGCCTGCGGCGGCGTGGGCGCCTTGGGTGCCTGCACACAAGCTGCGCTCAATACTGCGACCGCAAGAAGAAACGAAATGCGCTTCATGACGACACCTCAATAATAGGACTAAGCATTTTACGCGAACATTCCCGGCAGGCTGGTGACAGCGGGCAATAGCGGTGCGATTCAAACTGATGTTGTGTTCTTTTCAGTAGCGGGAAGCGCGCGGGGATTTTGTGCACCCCTCACTTGCAGCGCGCGCCGACCCAACTGCGGGTCAGCCGTTCGATGAGCGGCAAGCACGCTTGCCGAAACCCTCATCTCACCCCTAACCCTCTCCCCGCCGTGCGGGGCGAGGGAATAAATTGCAGCGCAGACACGGACCACTCCCTCTCCCCCGACTTTGGGGGAGAGGGCTGGGGTGAGGGGAATCCACAACCCGCAAAATTTCCTCAAGTACTGCATCAGTTTGAATCGCACCCGGCATTCATCCACGGTGTATTGCGCCGGTCAATTCCGCGTATCATTTTCCCTTGCAGAATCAATGCCGCATATTGCTCGCGGCTGGTGCTTACCCCCTTACACCACTTGGAAACAGGAGTAAATCAACAATGGCACTCGCCTTGCAGAGTCTGATGGGGTTCATCGTTTTGTACGCCTTCGCATGGGCGATCTCGGAGAAGCGCACCGTCATTAACTGGCGTACCGTGATCGGCGCGATCATTTTGCAGGTCGTCGTGCTGCTGTTGTTGTTCAAATTTCCATGGTTCAAAGAGGCCTCCTCAGCACTGAACGATGCGCTCAATGGCGTTGCCGCTGCCACACGCGTGGGGACGAACTTTGTATTCGGCTACCTCGGCGCATCCGGCAATCCTGCCGATGCACCGTTCGCGGTCAAGGACGGTGGCAGTACGTTTATCCTGATGACGATGGCGCTGCCGCTCATCATCGTTGTTTCAGCACTCTCATCGTTATTGTTTTATTGGCGCATCCTGCCGTTTATCGTCAATGTTTTTTCATGGGTACTGAAAAAATCCATCGGCATCGGCGGTGCGGTCGGTGTTTCAACTGCTGCCAATATTTTCCTTGGCACGGTCGAAGCGCCGATGTTTATCAAACCCTATCTCGCCAAACTTTCGCGCGGTGAATTGTTCATTACCATGGCGGGCGGCATGGCCGGCATCGCGGGGACTGTGATGGTGGTGTACGGCTACATCCTCGGACCGGTGGTGCCTGATGCCATTGGACATGTGCTGATCGTCTCTTTTATCAGCGCACCCGCAGCGGTCGCGTTTTCAGCATTGATGATTCCACATGAAGGCCCCGTTACCGATGGCACTATTTCCACGGAACGGCCGTCGAGCAGCGTCATGGATGCGGTCACGCAGGGAACGGTTGACGGCGTTGCCAGCTACATCAACGTCGCGGCGATGCTGATCGTGTTGACCGCGCTGATCGCGCTCACGAACATGATCATCGCCATGCCGTTTGACAAAGGTTCGGCACCAACGCTGCAAGGCATCCTCGGCTGGATCATGAGGCCGGTCGTCTGGCTGATCGGTATTCCCTGGAGCGAAGCGCAGACTGCAGGTTCGCTGATGGGCACCAAGACTGTGCTCAATGAGTTTATTGCCTTCCTTGATCTGGCCAAGCTGTCCCCTGAAGCGTTGTCTGAGCGCAGTCGCGTCATCATGATTTATGCGCTCTGCGGCTTTGCCAATTTTGCGTCGATCGGCATCATGATCGGCGGCCTAGGCACGATCTGCCCCGAGCGGCGCGACGATATCATCGATCTTGGTTACAAGAGCTTGGTTGCGGGAACGCTGGCCACACTTTCCTGCGGCGCGTTGGTTGGTATTATTTACTAGGGAACCTCAGATCAAGTCTAATTTGAATTTGGTTCGACAAGCCATCGCCCGCTGCATCGGGCTCTGGCGCTCGGCAGCGTCGCGCATGCGCGACGAAACCCTGTCTCACGTTCCACGAACGGAATCAATAAGTGTCCGTTCGTCCTGAGCCTGTCGAAGGACTTCATCAGAGACTCACTAGATTGCAAACGCCCATGACCATTCTCACCGACCCATCGGTGGCCGCAAACGCCACACCTATCGTCGTCATTCACAGCGCGAGCTTTGATGCATACCTCGCCCACGCCGATGCCCGCGCGCGCGCATGGATTACGGCCACGGAATTCCGCGCGAAGCCGCACACGCATGCGCTGATGCCTTCAAGCGACGGCAGCATTGCGCAGGTATTGGTGGGCGTGAAAGATGCGGGCGACGTGTACGCCTTGTCGCATCTTCCGTTGGCGCTCCCTGCTGGCAACTACACAATCTCAAGTCATCACGATACGCTTGAGCCATACGCGGCAGTATTGAGCTGGGGACTCGGCAGTTACCAATTTTCCCGCTACAAAAAAGCCTCGCGCGCACCTGCGAATCTGGTCGTCGCGGCAGACGATGCGGTGTCACGCGCGGAAAAGGTGTTGGCCTCCGCCACACTCATTCGTGATCTCGTCAACACCCCTACGGAGGACATGGGCCCTGAACATCTGGCCCAAGTCGCGCAGGGATTGGCGAAAGAATTTGATGCCGGTTTTCACGAGTGGGTTGGTGACGATTTACTCAAACACAATTTCCCCGCCATCCACGCGGTCGGCCGTGCCAGCCATCGTCCACCGCGCCTGATCGAATTGACATGGGGTGATCCATCGCATCCACGCGTAGCCATCGTCGGCAAAGGTGTCTGCTTCGATACAGGTGGCCTCGACATCAAAGGTGCCGATGGCATGCGCTGGATGAAAAAAGACATGGGCGGTGGCGCACATGCGCTCGGCCTCGCAAGACTCATCATGGCCGAAAAATTGCCGGTCCATTTGCACATGCTTGTACCCGCCGTCGAGAACGCGATCAGCGGCAACGCCTATCGTCCGGGCGACGTCATCAATACACGCAAAGGACTCAGCATCGAAATCGGCAACACCGATGCGGAAGGACGCGTCGTGTTGTCGGATGCGCTGGCGCTTGCGGCTGAAAGCAAGCCCGCGATCATCATCGATTTCGCCACGCTTACCGGCGCTGCACGCGTGGCACTTGGCCCAGAATTACCCGCGACATTTTGCAACGACGAATCATGGATTGCAGCGCTCATCAACGCCAGCGAAAAGACCCGCGACCCGCTATGGCGCATGCCGCTCTGGCAACCCTACAACGCGATGATCGAGCCTGCCATCGCTGATTTGGTCAACACCGGTGGCCCACAGGCAGGAGCGGTCACAGCGGCATTGTTCCTCGAACACTTCATTCCCAAAGGTCAGCCTTGGATTCACATCGACCTGTTCGCGTGGAACTCCAAATCACGGCCCGGGCGACCTGAGGGCGGTGAGGCGCAAACGTTGCGTGCGACGATGGAAATGCTGAGAAGCCGATTCAAATCGTGAGGGTGGGAATCAAATCGCTCGTACGCCGATCAATCCGGCAACGTTGTCCATCCTTCAACAGTGGCGCGCTTTTCCAGTCATTTTTGCCCTGTGATGCTCGCCAATGCTTGAGTTTGGTAAACACCCGGATACCTGTCATTTCGACCACAGGGAGAAATCTGCTTTTCGCTAGGTAAAAGCAACAGCAGATTTCTCCCTGCGGTCGAAATGACAACGAGCATGGATACACTTACCGCACCCGATTGCGCGACATCACTTCGCATTGCACCAAAAAGTGACAAAGATTTGACCGGAAATGCTGGTCGCATTATAATTTAGGGCTTCGTTGGGTCGTAACGCGTACTCAATGCAATGGTGCTAACAATAGATTTCGTAGCAATGTTGGGTCGTTAGCTCAGTTGGTAGAGCAGCGGACTTTTAATCCGTTGGTCGCAGGTTCGAATCCCGCACGGCCTACCAG
>JAYURJ010000297.1:0-7201 GCA_043756275.1 Betaproteobacteria bacterium
AAACAATATCTGGGGAATCGTCGCGCGCAATCGCGAACAGAATTTTGCGCTCAATGTATTGATGGATCCGGAAGTAGATTTTGTCACCTTGCTGGGACAGGCTGGCACCGGCAAGACGTTGCTCACGCTTGCGTCGGCGCTGATGCAAACGCTGGAGCACAAGGTTTATTCCGAGATCATCATCACCCGCGTCACCGTGCCGGTTGGCGAAGACATTGGCTTTTTGCCGGGTACGGAAGAAGAAAAAATGAATCCGTGGATGGGCGCGCTGGAAGACAACCTTGATGTGCTCAACAGCACCGATGAGGAAGCCGGCGACTGGGGACGCGCTGCAACACGTGATCTGATTCGTTCGCGCATCAAGGTGAAGTCACTCAACTTCATGCGCGGTCGTACATTTTTGAACAAGTTTCTGATCATCGACGAGGCGCAAAATCTGACGCCCAAGCAGATGAAAACGCTCATCACTCGTGCCGGTCCAGGTACCAAGGTCGTATGCCTGGGCAACATCGCGCAGATCGATACACCGTACCTCACCGAAGGCTCGTCGGGTCTGACGTACGTAGTGGATCGCTTCAAGGGCTGGGAACATTCAGGCCACATCACCCTGCAACGTGGTGAGCGCTCGCGCCTGGCCGATCACGCGGCAGAAATATTGTAGCGATGTCAAAAGCCATGCGAGCGGTTGTTATTTTCATGCTGCTCGCATTGCCGCTTGATCCACTTGCCGGTAACGCTACATCGGTCGATATGCCAACCGACGCGCTGGATTCTCCGGCGCAGGCGGCGATGAAAAAACTTGCGTCGCCCGCGATACATGCACGACCTTTGCGCATTGCCGATGCCGAAAAAAAGCATCCCGATCTGGTTGTCAGATTGGAAGAAATTCGCATCTATGGACGCAATGAACCGGAGGATTATGTTGGTTCGAAAAAATCACCCATGATGCAATTTCGCACACGGCTGGAAAACGACATCACGTTGCCGCCGTCAAAGAAAGTGCAACTGGCACTTTGCTTTATTGGCTTGTGCAGCATTTATGGCCCCGAAGGCATTCCTCTGGGCGACAGCCCCGAAGTTCGCGCTGATGCACGCACGAATCAATCAACGACTCAACTCAATGCGCAATTTCGCGGCACATTGCAATAGGGTGCCAACTTGACGCGCTTCTACACCACGGATGCCACGCACAAGACTTGGGTTAAGATAAAGCATCCATCCAGCGCATCAAACGACAACACTTTAAAAAGCGCCACTCCACTTTTGCCATCGAGAAAATGAAACGCGGTTTTTACACCATCATGGCGGCGCAGTTTTTTTCCTCGCTCGCCGACAATGCACTATTGATCGCTGCCATTGCCCTCTTAGCCCAACTCAACGGCGAGGCATGGCTGGTGCCATTGCTCAAGGCACTGCTGCATGTCCCGTATGTGGCACTGGCACCGTTCGTGGGCCCGTTCGCGGATGCCTGGCCAAAAGGAAAGGTGATGTTTTGCACCAATACGATCAAGATCACCGGCTGCCTCGTGATGCTTTTCTACGGCACGATGGCGGCCACTGGTGTTGGCCAGCAGGTCATTGTGCTCATCGCCTATGGCATCGTCGGCTTGGGATGCGCGTCATATTCGCCTGCGAAGTACGGCATCCTCACCGAATTGCTGCCGCCCGAAAGACTCGTCGTCGCCAATGGCTGGATCGAGGGGCTGACCGTGCTCTCAACCATCGTCGGCATCCTGCTCGGCGGCATTCTCATCGGCTCCGGCGTATCGGCGCGTCTGCTTGGCCTCGATCTGCCGTTCATGGAAACGAGTATCGATACACCGGCGGAGGCGGCGATTGCCGTCATCGTTTTTTTCTATATGCTCGCCGCCGTCTTTAATCTATTCATCCCCGATACTGGTGCCCGCTATGAGAAACAAGCGACGCGCCCGATCAAATTGCTGATGGATTTCGGTCACTGTTTCAAGACGCTGTGGCGCGACAAGCTTGGCCAGATCACGCTCGCCATCACGACACTATTCTGGGGTGCCGGCGCCACCCTGATTCTTATCCTGCTGCGGTGGGCGCAGGATCACCTCGGTCTGGCACTCAGTCAGGGTTCAATTCTGCAGGGCGTTTTTGCGTTTGGTTCGGCTGCCGGCGCTGTTGTGGCCGCGCGATTCATCCCGCTAAAACGCTCACTGGTGGTGTTGCCCGCAGGTGTTGCGATGGGTGTCGTTGTCATGGCGATGACGCTGGTTTCCGCCATGCCGATGGTCTACGCATTGTTAATTCTGTCCGGCGCGCTGGCGGGGTTCTTTGTCGTCCCGATGAATGCATTGCTGCAGCATCGCGGCCACGTGCTGTTGTCAGCCGGACACTCAATCGCGGTGCAGAACTTCAACGAAAATCTATGCATTCTGGTGATGCTGGCCCTCTACGGCGTCATGCTGTCAAACAACATGCACATCAATACCATCATCATTATTTTCGGCACATTCGTCTCGGTTACAACAGCGTTGGTCATCGTGCGGCACCGGTATAACCAACGTGTACACGGCAACGCCGAACACATCATCGGCATTGAAAAAGGTGAATCACAAACACATTTTGCTGATCGCCCGCACTAAGGTGTGAAATTTCTTGAACCTCTAGCACTGGCGCGGCTTTACAGAGCTTTTAGCCGGTAAACCGCATGAATAGGCGTTCTACAGTTTAGGCACAAATTTGTATCAGGATATTGGCAGGCTCGACCGGATTGCCCAGCGTAATTTGGCACTCGTGGAACGCGGATTGCTGCGCTGCTCTTCCGGCGATGGACGGATTGGATCAGTGGCTACACTTGAATATATTCCCGCTTGAAAATTCCGCTGAAATGCTGTTTCAACTCGTTTGTCCTCGCCTGAATGGAACGTAAGCACGGCAGCGCGGCCACCGGCTTTCATGCACCACGGCAGCATGTCCAGGAAGCGCTCCAATACGGCGAACTCGTCATTGACAGCAATGCGCAGCGCCTGAAAAGTGCGCGCCAACGTTTTTTTATGCGCCTTGACGTCGATAACGCCGTCGAGTGCCACACGCACAGCATCGGCCAACTGCCGCGTCGTCGTGATCGGCGCGGCAGATTTTTTGATTGCCTGCGCGATCAATGCGGCGTGCGGTTCGTCTGCATTTTTTGTCAGTAGCTCTGCCAGCGCCTCCACGCTGATCGACTGCAGAAGCGCTGAAGCCGGTGACCCGCGCATCGGGTTCAGTCGCAAATCGAGCGGCCCATCATTCTTGTACGAAAAGCCGCGTGCCGGATTATCAAGCTGCATCGATGAAACACCGAGATCGGCGAGGATGCAATCAAACCCACCGCCCGCTTCCGGCAGCAGTTGTGCGATGCCGGCAAAATTCATTTTGTGAATCACCAGCACAGCGTCTGAAAATCCGCGTTTCCTCAAACGTTTCTCTGTGCGCGGTAGCTCAATGGCATCCACGTCGACCGCAAATAATCTGCCGCCGGGCAATAGCCGCGGCAGAATTGCCTGTGTGTGGCCGCCGAAGCCAAGCGTCGCATCCAAGCTGATTTCACCCGGCTTGGGATTGAGAATGGCGAGAATTTCATCCACACAAATCGAGCGATGCATGCCAGCAGGTGTCTGGCCGCGTGCGATCACTTTTTCAACATCAGCGGCAAAGTGTTGAGAATCGAGCTCTTTGTATTTCTCTTCGAACTTGCGGGGATGCGTGCCGCTGTAGCGTTTGCGCCGAACGTGTGGCGGCGCTGGCGGGGCTGGGGGGGCTTCGTCCGTCATAGTTACTAGTACCCCACTGCACCACCATCTTTGCGATGGTCACTGCCCGCCACATAGCCATCCTCGCCCTGTCGCCAGATGAGTTGCGCACCACCGAAGGCAAAATTCACCGCTTCAGCTGCTGCAATTTTATGGCCCATGCCTTCAAGCGCCGCGCCAATGCGGGCTTTCAGGGCATTTTCGAGTCCAACGGTGCCATCGGGATTGACAATCCAGCGCGGTGCGTCGGACGCTGTCTGTGGATTCTGGCCGTAGTCGCACAACCGCACCACCATCTGCAAATGACCTTGCGCTTGCATGTGCCCGCCCATCACGCCAAAGCTCATCAGCGGTTTGTTGTCGAGGTCGGTGAGAAAACCGGGGATGATGGTTTGGAACGGACGCTTGAATGGCGCAACTTGATTGGGATGCCCGGCATCCAGCACGAAACCATGACCGCGATTTTGCATGGAAATACCCGTGCCCGGCACCACCACGCCTGAGCCAAAACCCATGTAGTTCGACTGGATGAGACTCACCATCATGCCGCTCGCGTCTGCCGTGGTGAGGTAGACCGTGCCGCCGTGTTGCGGGATGCCGTGCGCAGGCGCAGAAGCACGCGTGGTGTTGATGAGTGCGGCGCGGGATTTCAAATAGGTTTTATCGAGCAGCGCTGCAACCGGCACGTCCATAAAGCGCGCATCAGCGATGTACCGACTTGCATCGGCAAAAGCCAGCTTCATGGCCTCAATTTGAAGATGTATGCCGAGCGCGGAATCGACATCGTGTGAGGCCAAATCAAAATTTTCGAGTATCCCCAACCCCAGCAGCGCGGCAAGGCCTTGCCCGTTGGGCGGAATCTCATGCAAGCGGACCTGCCGGTAATCCATGTGGATCGTGCCAACCCAGTCACAAACATGTGCGGCGAGATCATCGGCAGTAAGCACTCCGCCCAAATGGGCCGCATGTGCGGCCATTTTCTGCGCCAGTGCACCGTGATAAAAACTCTTGCCGCGCGTAGTGGCGATATCTTCAAGCGTATTTGCCTGACCGTGCAAACTCCATTTCTCACCCACGCGCGGCGCATGGCCATTGGGCGTGAAGTCGCGAACGAAGTCAGGCTCGGCCTTCAGCATCTCGGCCTGCCGCGCCCAACTGATCGCGGTAATCGGCGACACCAAAAAGCCCTCACGCGCATAGCCAATCGCGGGCGCAAACAATTTCTCAAATGGCAGCTTGCCGAATTTCTCCGATAGCGCGACCCACTGCGAGACCGCGCCAGGCATCGTCACCGAATCGATGCCTCGTTG
This sequence comes from Betaproteobacteria bacterium, assembly GCA_043756275.1. Lineage (GTDB taxonomy): Bacteria > Pseudomonadota > Gammaproteobacteria > Burkholderiales > Usitatibacteraceae > UKL13-2. The sequence goes on from JAYURJ010000297.1 coordinate 5,069, forward strand.
CGGCATTGCCGTTGCGCCAGGGTATTTTTGCGAAAAATAATCCGGCGTCCAGCCCGAAGGCGAGCGACCGGATGCGTTGAGGCCATGCAGTTGCCGGCCATCCCACAGAATCGCAAAGCCATCTGAGCCAATGCCGTTGCTGGTGGGCTCAACAACGGTTAACGTGATCGCCGCAGCAATGGCAGCATCGACCGCGTTGCCACCTTGCTGCATCATTGCCAGACCGGCTTGGGCCGCCAGTGGCTGCGATGTGGCGACAATGTTTCTAGCCATCACCGGCATGCGCTGGGAAGCGTAAGGGAAATCGTAGGAGAAGTTTGTCATGTAGTCGTTGGCTGACGAAATGTATCGGGTTGAGTTAGGATGGGATTCTACGCTGCCTCATTGCCTCTCCCACACGGCTAGGGTGCGCGCAAACTCTGTGCAGAAAATTTTCGACTGCGAAATAAAAATGACCTCTCCGCTCCGCGCCCTCGTATTCGATGCCTATGGCACACTTTTCAACGTCCATTCCGTGATCGCAGCGTGCGATGCCGTGTTCCCGGGTAAAGGTGCCGCACTTTCGCAACTGTGGCGCACCAAGCAACTTGAGTACTCGTGGTTGCGCAGCCTGATGGGGCGCTTTGTTGATTTCAACCAGGTCACGCGTGAGGCGCTGCAGGTTGCGTGCGAGTCGATGAACCTCGCGTACTCGGAAGCCTTGCTGGCGCAACTAACCGCCGCCTACCGGACGCTTGCGCTGTTCGACGATGCGCAGTCAACACTTGGGCAACTTCGTCGTCAACAGCCCGGCCTAAAGTGCGCCATTCTCTCTAACGGTGCGAGTGACATGCTGAACGCAGTTGTATCGCACAACAAACTGGACACGATGCTCGATGCCGTCTTGAGCGTTGACGAGGTTGGGATATTCAAACCCGATCCACGTGTCTATCAGCTAGCCTGTGATCGATTACGGCTTGATCGACATGAGATTGGCTTTGTGTCCAGCAATGGCTGGGACGCAGCAGGTGCTAAAACGTTTGGCTTCACAACATTCTGGATCAACCGCATGGCGACACCGATCGAAGCGCTGGGCGTTACACCGGATCGTGTGTTGGCGTCGCTGGCTGAACTACCGGCGTTGCTTGAGAAATAGCGTTTTCGGTCGCTCCGCTTTCGGCCAGACGCTTCAGCGCTTTCTCATATTCGTAGAGCTCTTCTTCGTAAATATCCATCACACACGGAATGCAGCCGGTACCGCAGCATTCGTGAGGATCTGGTTTACGAGGCGGGGATGGTAAGGGTGTGCTCATAAAAACATTTTACGCGAGTCGAATGCGACTGGATGTGGCTCAACCGTCATGACAACAATGAGAAACCCCGCATAAAGCGGGGTTTCCTGGGTGACGACGAAATAGCCTTATCACTCTTCGACGAACGCCTCCTCGCGTTTCTTGCGGATCGCAGGCAACATGATGACGATTAATAACAGTAAGGAAACTGCCAGCAACGTTGCCGATAAAGGGCGGGTGACAAACGTGGTCGGATCCCCACGGGAGAGCAACATGGCCCGCCGCAGATTTTCTTCCATCATCGGGCCAAGAATAAACCCCAACAGCAATGGTGCGGGCTCGCACTCGAGCTTGACGAACAAATAGCCGATAAAGCCGAACAACGCAGTCATGATGACATCGAATGGGCTATTGGAGAGTGAATAAACGCCGATACAACAGAACACTAGGATGGCGGGATAAAGCAGGCGATATGGCACCGTCAAAAGCTTAATCCACATGCCAATCAACGGCAGATTCAGCACTACCAGCATGAAATTACCGATCCACATCGATACGATCATTCCCCAAAACAAATTGGGGCGTTCGGTCATCACCTGTGGTCCGGGCTGTATGCCTTGAATAATCATCGCGCCGACCATCAGCGCCATCACAGGGTTGGGCGGAATACCGAGCGTCAGTAGCGGAATAAAGGAAGTTTGCGCCGCAGCGTTATTTGCCGACTCTGGCGCTGCCACGCCGCGAATATCCCCTTTGCCGAATTTAGAGGAATCCTTGGCGATTTTCTTTTCAAGCGTATACGCCGAGAACGCCCCCAACACTGCGCCGCCACCGGGCAAAATCCCCAGCAATGACCCCAACG
>JAYURJ010000298.1:0-7171 GCA_043756275.1 Betaproteobacteria bacterium
TTGGCGTTGCCGGTGGGTGCGGACGCGGCGGCAGCGGGGAAAAACGGGCGGTTATCGACGTTGATGTCCAGATTGGAAAAATAGGGGATGCGCAAACAATCAATGGCAGGCATTTGTGCGCTGCATTGCGCGCTGATCGCCATCACCGAGCGAAAACGGTTTGGCATATCAACGTAACCGTGCGCGTAATTGATGGCAGTCGGCGTGGCGCTGCCTGCGGGGGTGACGGTGGTGCCGCCGTTGCCGTCAAACAGGTCGTGCTGCAAGCCCATGTTATGGCCCAGCTCATGGGCGAAGCTGTAATTGTTGATGTCGCAGGTGCGGTTAACGACATGGAATGCCTGACTCTCGAAACTGGCGGCTTCAGTCGTCATTAAATTCGATTGTCCGCAGCCGGAGGCGAGCGGATAGTTGCCCCACAGGCTGACGATGTCGGCACCGTACAAATTGCGCAACGCGTGCACCTCGTCCATCGCGCCGTCGGTTGTTCCCGTCAAATTGTCGCGGTCGGTCAACAAATCCACTTCCGTATAGTTGACTTCACCCGCGTACACAAGCCGCACGCGTTGCACCACGCCACTGTTGGCGTACGCGTTATTGGCTTCAGCAATGCCAAGATTGATGAGCGATTTCATCGCGGCGGTGCTGCCCTGTGAAATCCGCGCGGCCTGTGTGAATACCACCATCACGTCGACGAGCGAGCCGTCATCGGCGGCAGTGTTGATGGCTGCTTCAGGTGGCGTGAGGATTTTCGAGGCTTTCACCGGTGCAGCAAATGTACGTTCGCGTTTAGCGTCTGCGCCAAGTGCAGCGGAAACAGGTAACACGCTGTGATCCGGCGGCGACATATTTGCGTCGATTTGTTGCATCACGTGGCCCGCCTCACCGACATTGCGGATTTGATACCGAACACTGAGCGCGTTGACATTGCCCGACACCACGCCGTTTTCTTCAACGATCACCACCTGACTAAACGCGATGCCAGGTACGATGCCGATGTAGGCCATGCCATTGCCGCTAAAGCGTTCCGTGCGGTTGATCTGCACCAGCAGGACGGCGTCATCAAAAAATGCGATACGAATCGTTTGCGGTTGATCGTTCGTGATGACGGTCCGCAAATGTTGCAGCACAGAGAAATCCAGGGTTACAGGACGGCTGCGAATGACTGCGTTGGCTGAATCTGCGTGCGTAATGGTTTCAGTGGCAGGCGCATTGGATTTTGCCGCACCAGCGCGCACGAGATTCGGGATCCCGCTCTCGACTAACGGCAGGTCGATAACGTGCGACTTTGTGGGTTGCGCAAGCGCTAGCCCAATCAAAAAAGAGAAGGTAATGAAGGCAAATGCGAAAAATCGGCGAATGGAAATAAAGGGCATCGAATGTTTGATTGTGTTTGCGACTGTAGTGAATATGAGCCAAAAAAGCTGCATAAAAAGCGCTGCATTTTCATGTATGCCAGCGCCGCGATTTTTACCATACAACAGATGCAATTGACAGGAACTACCTCACACGACGCCACACTGTCACTGCGATGGCAAACCGGTATGCGGAGAAACACCGATAATTCTATCGGCCATCCGCATCAAACGGTGTAGGAGTGCTGGTCATCGACGGGTTAAAATATTGTCATGTCGACCATTGCCCCTGCTGCTGATTCACTCAAATCCGACGTCACCATTATTTCGCTGGTCGGTTTTGCCCACGGTACCTCGCATTTTTTTCATCTGATGCTGCCACCGTTGTTTCCGTGGTTTATGACTGAATTTGGCTTGGGATATGCGCAAGTCGGCTTGTTGATGACCATGTTTTTTGTTGTTTCCGGCATTGGGCAGGCGGTTGCGGGTATCTGGGTGGACCGCTTCGGCGCGCATCGAGTGTTGTGTGCCGGTGTGGGATTCTTGACGCTGTCGGCAATATTGGTATCGGTAGCACCGAACTTCCTCGGGCTGATGGGTGCTGCGGCAGTTGCTGGCATCGGCAACAGCGTATTTCATCCTGCCGATTTTGCATTGATCAATCGCCGCGTGAGCGCGCAGCGGCTGGGCCACGCCTTCTCGATGCACGGCCTTTCGGGCAACATCGGCTGGGCCGTGAGCACTATCGCGATGCTGGCACTGGCGACGGCGTTTGGTTGGCGCGCAGCAGGTTTAGGGGCCGCATTGTTTGGTGCGGCTGCGCTCACGTTGCTGATCTGGAAGCGCGATTTGCTGCAATACGAGTTGCAGTCGGAGGCGAAGTCAGCCAGCGCGGGCAATGCAGGAGCGAGTTCTGCACCTGCCGCTCAGGGCACATGGTATTTTTTGCGCACTTCACTCGTGTGGTACGCGTTTGCATTCTTTTTCTTTTCCACATTTGGTTTTGGCGCTTTGCAGAATTTCGCGCCGTCGTTGTTGCGCGATTTGTACGGGCTCTCGATCACAGCCGCAACATCGGCGCTCACGATCTACCTGATCGGCAGTTCACTGGGCTTGGTGTGGGGCGGGTTTCTGGCCAAACCGGGCAACGCGCACGAACGCTACGTCGCGGCGGCACTTGCCAGTGGGGCGGCGTTGGCGGTTTTGTTGTCGCTGGGTGTGTTGCCGGGTTGGCTGGTGTTGCCGATCATGGCGGCAATGGGCTTTGGTGTCGGTATCGCCGGGCCTTCGCGTGATTTGCTCGTGCGCACCGCCACCAAGGCGCGCCTTGGCGAAGCATCATTTGGACGCGTCTATGGCACTGTGTATTCCGGGCTTGATGTCGGGTTGGCGCTCTCGCCGATTGCCTTCGGCCTGCTGCTCGATAATCATCTGCCCAAGCTGGTGTTTGTCGGTATCGCTGTCACGCTGGTGATGGCCATAGTGGCCGCGTGGGCGCTGGGCCGTGTGGTATTGGCCCATGCGCCGACTGCGCCGGTTGCCACATCTCAAATAGGTAAACACTAGCACCGGCGTGCTTTTTCAGGCGAAAGTGCTTGAAGATGCCCGTCAATGGTAGTGTTTCATATTCTGAACATCTTATCGATCAGGCGATTAAATGTAGTCAAATTTTCGCTAATTTTCGTCGTTCCCGCGAAGGCGGGAATCCAGTGTCGGTCGTCGAAAAGTCACTGGCTCCCCGCCTTCGCGGGGAAGACGATATCACCCTACAAAAACTGATGCCTGCCATTGGCGGCAATGGCGATAAATTCTGGAGAAATTAATGAACACGTTTTACCTGCGCACCTTGAGTTGCAAGCTGTTTGTCGCCTTCGTGATGGCAATCTTGCTGGCCCCATCAGCATCAGCAAAAGAATCTCCTGCGACCGCGCCAACGCGTGTCACCAGCGTGGAAGGCATCACTGAATACAAGCTTGCCAACGGTCTGCGGGTGTTGCTGTTTCCCGATCAATCGAAGCCAACCATCACCGTCAACATTACCTATCTGGTCGGTTCGCGCCATGAAAATTACGGCGAAACCGGGATGGCGCATTTGCTTGAACACTTGCTGTTCAAGGGAACGCCCACCAATCCCGACATCGACAAGCAATTCAATCAGCGTGGCGCGCGCTCGAACGGCACCACCAGTTTTGACCGCACCAATTATTTTGAGCTGGTGCAAGCGTCTGACGATAACCTGAAATGGGCCATCGAGTTGGAAGCCGATCGCATGGTCAATTCCAACATTGCCAAGGCCGATCTCGATTCTGAAATGACTGTCGTGCGCAATGAGTACGAGGGTGGAGAAAACAATCCGGGAAGCGTGCTGTACAAGCGCATGCAAAGCATTGCGTTCGACTGGCACAATTACCAGAATTCCCCAGTTGGCAATCGCTCTGACATTGAAAACGTCAAGATCGAAAATCTGCAGGCGTTCTATCGGCGCTATTACCAACCCGATAACGCGGTGTTGCTGATTGCGGGCAAGTTTGACGAGTCGATGGCGCTCAAGTTGATCGCAAACGCATTCGGCAAGATCCCCAAGCCAACCCGCGTCCTGCCCACGCTCTGGACGGTTGAACCGACGCAGGATGGCGAACGCAGTGTGACGGTGCGGCGCAGCGGCAATATCCAGTACGTCATGCTCGGCTACAAAGTACCGGGGTTGCTGCATCCGGACACCCAGGCACTCACTTATTTGCTGACAACGCTGGGCAATTCGCCCAATGGCCGTTTGCACAAATTGCTGGTTGAATCCGGCAAGGCAGCTGGCGTTCAGGCGGGCGGTGGATCAACGGTGGACCCCGGCCTGGCAATCATTATCGCCATCGTGAAAGAGGGCGACGCGATTGACGAAGTGCAAAAAACGTTGATTGAATCGGCAGAAAAATTTGCCGCCACGCCTCCGACCAAAGATGAGATGGATCGTGTTCGCACGCTGCTCATTAATGGATATGAGCAGACGCTCAGCTCACCTGAGGCGCTCGGCGTTGGAATGAGCGAAATGATTGCAGCGGGCGATTGGCGCATGTTTTTTTATTTGCGTGATGGCATCAGCAAAGTGACTGCCGATGATGTCGTACGGGTGGCGAAAATTTATTTAAAACGAGACAACCGCACCGTCGGACTCTTTCAGCCCACGACAGAGCCTTTGCGTGCAGAGATTCCCGCCGCCCCGCTTGCGGCGGATTTACTCAAAAATTATCAGGCCGTGCAAACCATGACAGCGGGCGAAACGTTTGACCCCGATCCGGCCAATATCGATGCCCGCACCAAGCGCTACGCGTTACCGAATGGCATGAAGGTAGCGCTGTTACAGAAAAAGACGCGCGGCGAATACGTGAACGTCTCGTTCGCCTCGCACAACGGCGATTTGCAGTCGCGTTTCGGACGCAGCATTGCCACACAACTGGCTTCGGCGATGCTGAGTCGCGGCACGACGCGATTCACGCGTGCGCAACTGGCTGATGAATACAACAAACTCGGCGTGCAAGGCGGTGTCAGCCTCAATGGCGGCGGCATGCGGGTCAAAAAGGAAAATTTGGCCAAGGCGCTTGAATTGATGGTGCACGTCATGAAAGAGCCGGCTTTCCCGGAAAGCGAATTCGAACAACTGCGCAAACTCGCCTTGACCAGCATCGAGGCCAGCAAAAGCGAGCCGGACGCGTTGGCGGGGGAGGCGATGGGCATTCACTTTAACGGCTACCCCAAAGGCGATCCGCGTCACTTCGCCGACCGCGTTGAGAACATCAGCGACATCAGCGCTGTCACGCTAGAGCAGCTTCGGCAGGCGCATCGGGATTTCACTGGTTTTTCAGTCGCGGAGATTGCTGTCGTGGGCGAGTTTGATGAAGCCGCCATCAAGCCTGTGATCGAAAAATTGTTCGGTGACTGGAAAAGCCCGCTTTCCTACAAACGTATTGAAAACCCGTATCGCGATGTTGCGGCCATCAATAAATCCATCGAAACCCCTGATAAGGAAGATGCCGTATTCAGCGCGCAGATGTTTATCGAAATGCATGAGGACGATCCGGCGTTTCCGGCATTGTCGCTGGCCAACTATATATTCGGCGGCGGCGCTGCATTAAATGCGCGTCTGGCCAAGCGTATTCGCGGCAAGGAAGGCCTTAGCTACGGCGTGGGCACGTCACTGTCCGTGTCTGATTTTGACAAACGGGGTGTGTTCAGCGCCTCGGCCACTGCGGCACCGGCCAACATTGCCAGACTGGAATCGATTTTTATGGAAGAACTGCAATTGGCGCGCAAGGATGGATTTACTGCCGAGGAATTATCCATCGCCAAATCCGGGTTGCTCACCAGCCGCCAGCAAAGCCGTGCGCAGGATGGCAATTTGGCGAACTCTTGGGTGGATCGTATGCATCGCGGGCGTACGTTCGCGGAGGCAGCCGAATTCGACGCCAAATACCGCGCAGTTACATTGGATGAAATGAATGCGGCCTTCCGCAAATTTATCGAGCCCGGCAAATTAAGCATCGTCAAGGCGGGTGATTTTGCGAAAGCGGGAAAGAGCGCAACGAAGTAATTCGCGAAAGGGTTTGATTTCGTTGGGTTTTTCGCGCATAATCGTGGGCTTGCTTGGGACTTCCTAGTTCTAGGCAAGACACAGTAACTATAATTCGAAACCCCTTGCTTCACCGCCGTGCGCATGGCGGGAGGCTCAACCATAGGTTTTACGTCAAGAGTTTGGCGTAAAGCCTTAATCCACAAGGAGATTTTAATGCGCCATTACGAGATCGTTTTTATTGTTCATCCCGATCAGAGCGAGCAAGTGCCCGCCATGATTGATCGGTACAAGGCGACCATCGCCCAAGGCGGCGGAAAAGTGCACCGCATCGAAGACTGGGGCCGCCGCCAGATGACGTATCCCATCCAGAAGCTGTTCAAGGCGCACTACGTGCTCATGAACATCGAAATCAGCCAGGTTACGCTTGACGAACTCGAACACGCGTTCAAGTTCAACGATGCCGTCCTGCGCCACCTCACCGTGCAAAAACGCGCGGCTGAAACCGCACCGTCACCGATGATGAAGGAAGAAAAATCCCGATCAGTCGATGTCAGGGATGGCGTTAAAGAAGCCCCGCGGGATACCCGGGATGCAGTGAAAGAAGTGGCAAAGGAAACCGCTTAAGGCCCTTTGCGGCACGTTAAGCGGCAAGTTGAAACGAACGTAGTTGGTTACAAACCAGACAGTACTTGAAGGAAAAGTCGCTTTGCGCGACACGCTCAGAACCACACCGGGCGGGGTCGCAACGCTGAATCTGACGCTGATACACCAATCGACACAACGCGAGGCTAACGCCGAAGTTGCAGTTGAAGTCGAACTGAACGCAGTTGCGTTTGGTGAATTGGCAGCAGAAATGAATGGCGTCAAAGTAGGTGACAACATTTCCATCAAAGGTTTTTTGAGCCGCAAAAATCGTTTCAGCGCCATGCCGATATTGCACATAACCCAATTCAAATTTAGCTAGAGGTAGATCATGCCCCGTCCAGGTCCCCGCGGTAAAAAGTTCGACAAGAACAAGAAAGACACACGTAATCCCAATCGCGGCTTATTTCGCCGCAAGAAATTCTGCCGCTTCACGGCCGAAAAAGTTGTCGAGATCGATTACAAAGACATCGGCATCCTGAAAGAATTTGTCAATGAAAACGGCAAAATCATTCCCGCCCGCATCACTGGCACCAAAGCAAAGTACCAGCGCCAGTTGGATGTGGCGATCAAGCGCGCGCGTTTTCTCGCCTTGATTCATTACACCGAC
>JAYURJ010000299.1:0-22326 GCA_043756275.1 Betaproteobacteria bacterium
CAAGTGCCTCGGCTTCTTAACCCCTTATGAGGTAGCATTCAACTGCCAACCGCTTGTCGGGACTCGTGCTTGAATCCGCGAAATGCCGCCAGAAGCCGCGCCAGTGCTAGGGTAACGACGTTTTAAGCGGTTCCATCGATATGATTTCCGCAGACTGCGCTAAGCTGTCAGCATGAAACAAACAAAATCGTTGCTCACACATATTTTGCTCGCAGCGATACTGGCCAGTTGCGGCAAAGGCCCGCAAGTCGCAGCACTTGGCCCCAGCGATGTCGTACTAGCTTTCGGCGACAGCCTCACCTTCGGCATCGGTGCGTCACCCGCAGAATCGTACCCCGCGCAATTGCAAACATTGATCAATCGCAAGGTGGTCAATGCCGGTGTGCCCGGTGAGGTCAGTGCTGATGGCCTCGCGCGGTTGCCAGCCGCGCTGGAGGACGCACAACCGAAGCTGATGTTGCTTTGTCACGGCGGCAACGATTTCCTGCGAAAACAAAGTGAAACCGAGGCGGCGGCCAACGTGCGCGCGATGATCAAGCTGGCAAAGGACAAAGGCATCAACGTTATTTTGATCGCCACCCCGAAGCCTGGCTTACCAGTATCGCCGCCAGAGTTTTACGCCGAGATCGCGAAGGAATTTGCGATTCCTTTCAACGATGACGCGTTGAAAAGTGTCCTGCGCGACAACGCACTTAAGTCGGATTTGGTGCATCCCAACGCGAAGGGCTATGCGCAAATCGCCGAAACGATTGCGAAATTGCTGAAGAAGGCGGGCGCCATCCTTTAACCGGTGCGCATCGCGCCGCATTTTTTACCCTCTCCTTTGGGACACGGGAACACTTGAAGCGAAGCAGAGGGTGTAGCAGGGAATTCGCGGCGCGCGTGCCGCGCCAGCGGAACGGCTGCCCGATGCAGCGGGCAGTGCGGCCGGCAAGGCTGTGGGCTGGATGCGCGGGGCGTTCGAAATGCCTGTGCACAGTCGCTTTCCTGTAAGCCCGTTTCCCGCCGCCCGCCCGGTATTTCCAAAAAAAACAACACCCCGCTTTCAACTTTGCGACAGCAAGTTGTCACCAAGCGACTATTCAGACCAATCCCCTTATGTTTGGACAGTTGAATGGCTAGACTGCATCAGTCAAAAAAATAAGCAGTGAAATACCCGCATTTTCCGCTCGTCAACGTGTCAACAACACAACGCACACTATGGAGCACCAACCCATGAATGCCACGAAATCCCCGTACTTTGTCCTCAAGCCCTGCGTCATCGCGGTTGCCGCGACACTGATGACCCTGAATGTGAATGCCCAGACAACACCAGTTGCGCCTGCCGTCCCCGCTGTCAAAGTAGAAAAAATTGAGGTGACGGGTTCGTCGATTAAACGTATTGAGGGCGAATCTGCACTCCCGGTGGAAACGATCACACGCGAAGACATCGACAAGGCCGGTGTCACCACCGCGGCTGAACTGCTGCAAAAAGTCACTTCGAACGTCGGCGGCCTGACCGACGGCGCCAGCATCAGTGACCAGGCCGGCGCGCAGCGTGGCTTTAACGGCGCCAACCTGCGTGGTCTAGGCGTGTCCAGCACGCTGATTTTGCTTAACGGTCGACGCCTCGCCAACTTCGCTAGCCCCGGCGACAACGCCGGTGTGGACCTGAACAACATCCCGTCCGGCGCGATCGAGCGCGTTGAGGTGCTGAAGGACGGCGCTTCCGCCATCTATGGCACTGACGCGATGGGCGGCGTGATCAACTTCATCACGCGCAAGGACTATCAGGGCGGAGAACTCCGTGTCTACACACTTAGCACTCAGCATGGCGGCGCGGGCAAGACCACTGCAAGCATCTCGGGCGGCTTTGGTGACCTAAGCAAAGACGGGTTCAACGTCTGGGGTGCGGTCGATGTTCAGAAGCTCGACCCGCTGCGTTCCAGCCAGCGCAAGTTCATTCAGGAATACGACCTGCCAGGCCGCTTGGCGCCACAGACCTCCAGTAACCCTTTCCCAGCGAACGTGGACCTGACTGCGGCTCAGTTCACCGCGCTGAACAATTTCGTACGCGCCAACCCGACCACCGCGCTGCGCGGCACCAACGCCGATGGCACGTGGAACCCAGGGGGAATTAACAGTAACGCACGGCGCGTGAACTTTGCGAGAACATCGTGTACCGGCGGCGCGAACCCGAACTCGGTCGTCGCCACCGGGCTGGGCGGCCGAGAGGGCTGCAGCTACAACTACATGGGGGACACCGAAATTTACCCAGAGTCGGATAAAGCCAACTTCATCGGTCGCGCAACCTTTCAACTTGCACCCAGCCACCAGTTGTTCGCCGAGGCATTGCTGAGCAAGGCCACGACCGACTATGCCGCTTCACCAGCCACCTCGGGCCGGATCAGGACCAGCGCTAGCATCACCCTGCCCGCGTCTTTGCAGGCCGTCACCGGTATCACCACGCCGGTGGACTTCCGCTTCCGCCTTTCGGACGCCGGTAACCGCACAAGTCGTGTCGAGAGCGAAGCCACCCGTCTGGTGCTGGGCGCGGTAGGCACGTTTGGCGACTGGGACTACGACGCGGCGATCAACCAAAGCGTAAACGAAGCCAAAGACGAAAACCTCAGGGGCTGGGTGTCGAACACCCGCATGCTCGCCGGTATCGCCAGCGGCGCCTACAACCCATTTGTGCTGCCGACGGCTGCCGGCCGGGCGTTCATGGACTCGATTCAGCTCAGCGGTGCGGCACGCATTGCAAAAGGCACTACAACCATCGTCGACGGCAAGTTATCGCGCTCGGTGATGCGGCTGGATGGCGGCGACATGGTGCTGGCACTGGGTGCCGAGGCGCGCCGCGAAGAGACCGAATTCCGCGCCACCGACGCGCTGAAAAGTAACGACGTGCAAGGTGACCGCGCGAGTTCGGGCGCGCTGCTCGCCGACACCAGTAATACCCGCAACGTGAAGGGCATCTACGCCGAAGTCGTGGCCCCGTTCACCAAGCAGTGGGAAGTCCAGTTCGCGCTCCGCAGTGACCGCTACGAAGGCGTTTACGACAAAGCGCTCAACCGCACGACGCCGCAGCTGACCTCTACCAATCCGAAGCTCGGCATTAGCTTCCGCCCCGACAATACGACGCTGCTCCGCGCCTCTTACGGCACCGGCTTCCGCGCGCCGTCGGTCTCGGAGTTGTTCCGTCCGGTGCGCGCAGGCGTCACGGCCAGCTTCGTGCGGGACCCGGTATCGGGCGAGGTAGGCCAGTTGCCGATCGATCGCTTCTCTAACCCAGAACTCCAGCCGGAGAAGTCCAAACAGTTCAGCCTCGGTGTGGTCTACGAGCCTTCGCGCAACTGGAGCGGCAGCGTCGATTACTGGTCGATCCGCAAAATTGACATCATTTCTGAAATCGGTGAAGAAACCATTTTCAGCAACCCGACCTATTACAACGACCGCGCCATCGTGTCGCGTTTTTCTGATGGCTTTGTCAATGTCATAACAGTGAAGAAAGAGAATCGCGGCAAGCTCAACACCGCGGGTCTGGATGTGGCGATGCGCTGGCGCGGTGATAGCGGTGCATACGGTCGTTTCAGCGCCGGACTGATTGGCACCGTGGTCACCGAGTACAAGTTCGCGACCGACCCGCGCTCGCCGCTGGTAGACGGACTAGGCCGTTTCCGCGACGACAAGGCCGTACAACGTTGGCGTCACAAGTTGAACCTCGATTGGGATCGTGGTCCGATTGGTCTGACGCTGACCAACGCCTACCTGTCGAGTTATCGCGACCAGAACGTCGAAGGCCTTGCGGCACCGGAGTGGAACAATCGCGACGTCAAAGCTTATTCGCTATGGGACCTGAGTGGAAGCTACCGCTTCACGCAGAACTTGCGGCTACGCGCGGGCGTGCTGAACCTTGCTGACACCGCGCCGCCGTTCACCAACCAGTCGCGCTACTTCCAAGTGACCTGGGACTCGACCTACGGCGACCCGCGCGGCCGGTCTTACTACGCATCACTTACCTACTCGTTTAAGTAATCAGCAAATCGGCAGAAGCCCCTACAGGTGTCGTCTACAAATCGGTGGCCTCTAAGTTGACACAAAAACCCTCATCAGCAAACACTGATGGGGGTTTTGTTTTAGAGCATCTGAGACGCAAATGAACTATTCTGGTTTTAAGCCAAGAATCTGTTGTCGACGCGGCAGCGGCTATGACGGCTTCTGACCCAACGCGGCTATATAGATTTCCCGAAAGCGGCTATTCAACTTTAGGCGTAAACCGCGAGCAGCAATAGAGCGGAGCGAAGTTGAATACTAACTGTCGTATGACGGACACAAGCGGCACCTCCCCGTTATTTGCGACGAATGGTTCGCCGCTGCGTAGCGCCATGTGATTACGCGAATGCGACGGCTAGTTATAGTTTCGTCGCGATGCCCTCAACAGCTTGAACAGCCTATGTCACACTGCTGCAAATGTCGTTGCTGCCGTCCAGCCGCGATCACAATTTTCCCCTGGCTTCCAAGAATATGATGCAACGAAACCTGCTGATGAAGTTCGCCGCAGCAGTCCTCATGTGCCTCGCTGCGCAGCACACGTTTGCTGTCGGCATCGCCGTGCCCATCGGCGGCGCGCTGAAATACGACAACGACGAAGTCTGGTCGCGGCTGGTGCAACTGGCGGGCGGCAAGGGCGCTCGCTACGCGGTGTTCGCGACCGCGTCGGGCACTCCGGACAAAACCGCCGCAGCCATCATTGCCGCACTTGCCCGGCATGGCGCGGTTGCCGAACACATTCCGGTATCGGCCAAATTACAATCGCCCGACTATCGGCTTGCGGTGAATGATCCTTTGCTGATTGCCAAAGTGAAATCAGGCACGGGCATATTTTTTTCCGGCGGTGCGCAGGAACGCATCACAGCGGCGCTACTGCTGCCCGAAGGCAAACCCACGCCAATGCTCGAGGCCATCTGGGAGGTATTCAACAAGGGCGGCGTGGTCGCGGGCACCAGCGCGGGTGCAGCCATTATGAGTACGACCATGATTCGCGATGCGCAGGATGTGTTGGCGGTGCTGAAATTTGGCGCTGAAGAGGGCCGCGAGATTGACCGCGGGCTCGGCTTCGTGGGCCCCCACGTTTTCGTTGACCAGCATTTTGACAAGCGTGGCCGCTTCGGACGCATGCTTCCGGTGATGCTGCAAAAAGGCTACAAACTCGGGCTCGGTGTGGACGAGAATACCGCTGCCATCGTCCAAGGCCACGAGATCGAGGTGATCGGCTCCGGGGGCGCGTTGATCGCCGACCTGACCGAGGCGAGTACCAACAAAGCATTGAAGCAATTCAATCTGCGCAACGCTAAATTGACCTATTTGGATCGCGGCGACCGCTACAATTTCAACACGCGCACGACCACGCCATCGGCCGAGAAATTGAACGGCAAAAAACTCGACCCCAACGACAAAAACTACGCACCGTACTTCACAGTAGACGCGTTTTATCCCGGTGTGCTCGGCGATTCTGTCGTGGTGCGGCTGATGTCGAATTTCATCGACAATGCACAAAAAACGGTAACAGGCTTGGCCTTTAGTGCGCCCGGCAGTAAGAGCGCCAAGCCGGATCTGGGGTTTGAATTTCAGTTCAGGAAGGGTCTCGATAGTGTCGGCTATTTCACCTCGATATCCGGCGGCGAGGACTATACGGTGACCAATATTTACCTCGATGTCCTGCCGGTACAAATGAGCAAGCCCCTTTATCGCGCGTACCAATCCGGGCGATCTGGGGCAAACTAGTAGCCTGTATTCATTTCCATCAGAATTTGAGAGAACCAGACCATGAATAAAACTCTTGCATTTGCATGGCTCGTGCTGCTGACATCGTCAATTGCCGTCTCCGCGCAGGAGTCCAGAAAAATCAAGATCGGTGTTGAAGGTGCGTACCCGCCGTTTAGCCAGATCGGCACTGATGGCAAGCTCAAAGGCTTTGACATCGACATCGCCAATGCGCTGTGTGAGCAAATGAAGGCCCAGTGCACGCTGGTGCAACAGGAATTCGACGGCATGATTCCATCGTTGCAGGCGAAGAAAATCGATGCCGTGATTGCGTCGATGTCGATCACCGATGAACGAAAAAAGGTGGTTGAATTTTCCGACAAGTATTACCACACACCGGCGCGCCTCGTCGGCAAGAAAGGCACTGCGATGACAGCGAACGTGGCCGGCATGAAGGGCAAGCGCGTCGGTGTGCAGCGCACCACCACCCACGACCGCTTCGCCACAGAGACCTTCAAGGAGTCCGAAATCGTTCGGTACGCCAAGCAGGACGATGTGTTCCTCGATTTGACTTCCGGACGGCTCGACGCGGCGCTGGTAGACCAAGTCGCCGCATCGCAAGGCTTCCTGTTGTTGCCCAAGGCAAAGGATTTTGCATTTTTTGGTCCCGTGTACATCGAACCAAAGTACTTCGGTGCCGGTGCGGGCATCGGTTTACGCAAGGCCGACATCGCGCTGCGCGATGAATTTAACGTCGCAATCAAAGCGATTCGGGCTAATGGTGTCTACAAGAAAATAAATGACAAGTATTTCGCGTTCGACATTTACGGGGGCAAATAGACCCGGCAACGGGTGTTTCGCCACGCATAATTTCCGATTCCCGCCGCCTCCTTTACTGCTGACACGATGCTGCAAGGTTTTCTACCCAGCCTCATTGAGGGGGCAGGCACCACACTGGCACTGGCGATATGTTCGCTACTGATCGCGGTAGTCCTGGGCCTCGTCGGCGCACTGATGAAACTCTCGCGTTCCCGTCTGCTGAAGACCGTCGCAACTGTCTACACAACCGTCATCCGCGGTGTGCCAGACCTGGTGTTGATGCTGCTAATTTTTTACGGCGGTCAGCTCGCGATCAATGAAATTGCCCCGAAGCTGGGTGCCAACGAGGTCATCGACATCAATCCCTTTGTCGCCGGCGTTGCCACCATCGGTTTTATTTTTGGTGCTTATCTCACCGAGACTTTCCGTGGCGCGATGAGGGCGGTTCCACCCGGACAGCGCGAGGCGGGCATCGCTTATGGCATGACGGCGGCGCAGGTTTTCCGACGCATCGTGTTCCCGCAAATGGTGCGCTTTGCGCTTCCCGGATTTACCAATAACTGGCTGGTGCTGGTGAAGTCCACTGCGCTGGTTTCGGTCATCGGGCTCTCCGACATGATGAATCGTGCCGGACTGGCTGCCGGCACCACCCGAGAACCGTTTACGTTTTATCTGACCGTGGCGGGTTTGTATCTGGCCATCACCACGGTGTCGGTGCTGGTGCTGCGGGCACTGGAAAAGCACTACTCGCTCGGCGTGCGGGCGGCTTCGCTATGACGCCGGTTCGTCAAAGATGCTGAATATGGATGTCGTCGTCTCCAATCTGCCGCTATATGTTAGCGGCACTCTGGTCACACTCAAACTGTTGTTTGTTTCGCTCGTGGCCGGCCTGGCATTCGCCATCCCACTCGCCGTCATGCGCGCGTCCGCCAGAGGCTGGGTGTCGCGCCCGGTTTGGTTGTTCACCTACCTGTTTCGCGGAACGCCGTTATTGGTGCAGTTATTCATCATTTACTACGGGCTGGCCCAGTTTGCCTGGATGCGCGAAAGCGTGCTTTGGCCTTTGTTCTCATCGGCTTGGTTCTGCGCAATGTTTGCGTTTGCACTCAATACTTGCGCGTACACCACCGAGATCATCGCTGGCGCGATATTGGCAACCAGTCACGGTGAAGTCGAAGCGGCAAAGGCGATGGGGATGTCGCCGTTCACGCTGGTTCGGCGCATCCTGCTGCCCTCGGCGCTGCGGCGCTCACTGCCCGCGTATAGCAACGAGGCCATCATGATGCTCCACGGTACCTCGCTCGCCAGCATCGTCACACTGCTCGATATTACCGGTGCCGCGCGCGAGATCAATTCAAAGTTTTATCTTCCCTTCGAGGCATTCATTACCGCAGCGGCTTTTTATCTGGCGCTGACATTCGTCCTCGTCTCGCTGTTCCATCTCGCCGAAAAACGCTGGCTGAGCCATCTCGCACCTCGAATCTGATTTCTCATGAAAACTACAAAACATCCACTGCTCTCCACCTACCTTGGCACTAACCGCGAAATCGTCAGCTTTCACTACGGTGCGCAAAATTCGGGGCAAAAAATTTATATTCAGGCGTCATTGCACGCCGATGAACTGCCCGGCATGCTTCTGGCGCATCACCTGCGCAAGCGATTCAGCGAACTGGAAATTGCAGGGAAAATCCGCGGCGAGATCATCGTTGTCCCAGTCGCCAATCCAGTCGGGCTGGCCCAGACGCTGCTGCACAGCCAGATCGGCCGCTTTGAAATGGCGACGGGCGAGAATTTCAACCGTCACTACCCGGCGATGTATCCGGAGATCGCGGACTGCGTTACCCCGAAGCTGGGTGCAGATGCCGCAGAAAATGCACGCGTGGTGCGCGACGCCATGCTGCGCCAACTTGACGCGCTAACGCCGAAAACGGAGCTCGAAAGCATGCGGCGCGCGCTGATGCGCCTGTCGTGCGATGCCGACGTGGTGCTGGATCTGCATTGCGACTCCGATGCTGTATTGCATTTGTACACTGGAACCCCGCTATGGCCGCAGTGCGAGCCACTGGCGCGCTACATGGGCGCGTACGCCACCCTGCTCGCGACCGAGAGTGGCGACAATCCCTTCGACGAAGCGTGTTCGCAAACGTGGTGGCAACTGGCAGAACACTTCAAGGATCGTTTTCCGATACCGATGGCCTGCCTGTCGGTCACGGTGGAATTACGTAGCCAAACCGATGTAAACCATGCGCTTGCTTTAAAGGATGCGGAAAACATCATTGCATTTCTCATGCATCGCGGTGTGATCGAAGGCACAGCGCCGCCAATGCCCGATCTTTTTTACCCCGCGACACCGCTTGCGGGTTCCGAGGCCATTGCCTCGCCCGTCAGTGGCGTGGTGGCGTTTCTGAAAAAGCCCGGTGACTGGATTAAATCGGGAGAGGCACTAGCCGAGGTGATCAATCCTATTACGTCTGAAATCAGCACGCTGGTCAGCCACACCGATGGCGTGTTGTATGCGCTGGAGAATCGTTATTTCGCCACCGCCGGTATGCGTCTGGCCAAGGTAGCGGGGGCCAAGGCTTTCCGCACCGGCAAGTTGTTGAGTGCCTAAGACATAACCAATAACGATCATGCAGAAATTACTAGTCGAAGACTTGCACAAGCGCTACGGCAACAACGAAGTATTGAAGGGGGTGTCGCTGGCGGCCAATGCGGGTGACGTGACGTGCATCATCGGTTCCAGCGGATCTGGCAAGAGCACGCTGCTGCGCTGTATCAATCTGCTGGAACAACCCAATCAGGGCCGCATCAGCCTGAACGGTGAAGTCATGCGGCTCGGTCCCGACAAAAACGGTGCCTTGAAAGCGGCTGACCCAAAGCAACTGCAACGCTTGCGTTCAAAACTGGCGATGGTATTCCAGCATTTCAATCTCTGGTCGCATATGACGGCACTTGAGAACGTTATCGAAGCACCGATCCACGTGCTGGGGCAGAGCAAAGCGGAAGCCGTGGAGCGGGGTGAACAATTGCTCAATCGGGTGGGCGTCGCACATCGAAAGCACATGTATCCGGCGCATATGTCGGGCGGCGAGCAGCAACGGGTGGCGATTGCACGTGCGCTGGCGATGGAGCCCGAAGTGATGTTGTTCGATGAGCCTACCTCCGCGCTCGATCCTGAGCTCGTCGGTGAAGTATTAAAAGTGATGCGCGATCTGGCCGATGAGGGCCGCACTATGATTGTCGTCACCCATGAAATGGGCTTTGCCCGGGAAGTCTCGAATTCAGTGATTTTCCTGCACAAAGGCCTGATCGAGGAGCAGGGGATGCCGAAAGAAATTCTGGTCAATCCGCAGAGTGAGCGCCTGCGGCAGTTCCTTTCCGGTAGTCTTAAGTAATCGTCGCGCGGCAAGCATATTTCAGGATCATGCCGTCGCCATCCTTTGCCAGACTGCCACCAATGCGGATCGGGTTTATGCTGCTGCCGCAATGCAGTTTGCTGTCATTTTCTGGCGCGGTTGATGTACTGGCAGCGGCAAATCGCCTTTTGCATGAGCCCGTCTATTCGTCGGTCATCCTTGCCACTGGAAGCGAACTTGTGGTCAATGTCGGCTCGGTAAAAATTCCAGCTGATGCGGGGTTGACAAATTCGCCCGAACTCGACGGCGTATTCGTGGTCAGTGAGACCCCATTGCCACAGCGTGGTTTCGATGACGCGCTGGCGTGGTTGCAGAAGTTTTCCGCATCAGTGGTGGACGCACGATCAGCTATGCACCCGCAGCCGAAAATCATCGGCGGTATTGGCACCGGCACTTATCTTTTGGCGCGCGCAGGCTTGCTGCGCGGCTGTCGCGCGACCATTCATTGGCCGTACACATCGTTGCTGGCCGAGGATTTTCCAGATACCGTTGTGTCGTCCAACCTGTTCGAGATCGACCGGCATCGCCTTACCTGTGCCGGTGGCAACGCCAGCGTCGACATGATTCTGAATTGGCTCGGTGCGCGACATGGGGAAGATCTCGTCAATGAACTGCTCGACCATTTCGGTCTGGAACGGCTGCGCGGTCCAACCGATCATCAACGCGTGCCGCTCTCGGCGCGCATCGGTGGTGGCCAACCGAAACTCACGGAGGCGGTCTCGCTAATGGAGGCCAATTACGAGGAGCCGCTGCCCACGGAAGAAATCGCGCGGCTCGTCGGTGTCTCACGAAGGCAGCTTGAACGCCTGTTCAAGCAATATTTGAATAGCCTGCCATCGCGCTATTACCTTGAGCTGCGCTTAAACCGGGCGCGACATTTGTTGCAGCAGACCAGCCAATCCATCCTGCAAATTGGCCTGTCCTGCGGGTTTTCGTCGGGGCCGCATTTTTCAAGCGCTTACCGCAACCATTTCAGCATCACGCCGCGCGAGCAACGCAGCCAGCGTGCTACACGGGTAAGCAATGCCAACGGTGACACCGCTTAAACGTGACGCAAACACATATAAACCGGTGTCGCATTGTTGATAGGCGCGGCGTGCGACAACGCATAAAATGCATTCAGGCTGCAAACTGTCGCCCACAAAGCGTCAACCAACCATCGCCGACCGCATCCCGGAGCCCAACATGACCACAACGAATAGCACCCCCCCCGTCACCCGTACCACCTTCGATGAAGTGATGGTGCCTAACTATGCGCCGGGCAGTTTTATTCCAGTGCGCGGCAAAGGGTCGCGCGTCTGGGATCAAACGGGCAGGGAATACATCGACTTCGCCGGTGGCATCGCGGTCAGCTCGGTCGGGCATGCGAATGAGGAGGTCGTCGGAGCGCTTACCGAACAAGCGGGGAAACTTTGGCACGTCGCCAATGTTTTGGCGAATGAACCGGCAATTCGCCTTGCACAAAAACTTTGCGAACTAACCTTCGCCGAACGCGTATTTTTCGCCAACTCCGGTGCCGAGGCGAACGAGGCCGCGCTGAAGTTGGCGCGGCGCTACGCTTGCGACCATTTTCCAAAAAATGACACCCCTGAAGGCAAACTGGAAAGCGAGAAGAATGAAATCATTTCGTTCACAGATTCATTCCACGGTCGCACACTCTTCACGGTGACGGTCGGTGGGCAACCCAAATACTCTCAAGGCTTCGGTCCCGTGCCACAAGGCATCACGCATTTACCGTTCAACGACTTGGACGCGGTCAAAAAGCAGATTTCCGCGAAAACCTGCGCGGTCATCGTCGAACCGGTACAGGGCGAAAGCGGTGTGCTGTCCGCGACACCGGCGTTTCTCAAAGGCCTGCGCGAATTGTGTGACGCGCACGGCGCATTGCTCATTTTTGATGAAGTGCAATCCGGTGCCGGTCGCACTGGCCCGCTATACGCGTACATGGATTCTGGGGTGACACCCGATATTCTGACATCGGCCAAGGGTCTGGGTGGCGGCTTCCCGATCGCGGCGATGCTGACGACGGAGGCGATCGCGAAAAGCTTCAATGTAGGCGTACACGGCAGCACCTATGGCGGCAATGCGCTTGGCTGCGCCGTGGCATTAGCGGTGGTGAACATCATCGCCACGCCATCGACACGCGCTAATATCGCCGCGCGGACTGATGAGTTGCTGACAGGATTACGCACCCTGAACCAGAAGTACGCGCTCTTCACCGACATCCGCAGTCGTGGACTCTGGTTCGGCTGCGAGCTGATTCCCCAATGGCATGGCCGTGCAAAGGAATTTGTGAAAATGTCCGAGAAGCACGGGCTGATGATTTTGGTGGCTGGCACAAACGTGATCCGGTTGGCGCCATCACTACTCATCACGGCCGATGACATCGCGCAAGGCCTGCGCCGCTTTGACGCGGTATTGGCCGACATGATTAAAGCCGAAGCCGCTGCTGCTGCCGCCCCACTCAACGTAGCGGCGGCGACCTAGTCCATGAACAATGGCAACGACAGCATGCTGATCCTGCGCCCCTGTCGGATGTCCGATCTGCCCAGCGTGGAGCGGATCGCGGCGGCCAGCGCGGTTGGCGTCACCTCGTTGCCACCGGATCGCGAAAAACTCTACGACAAAATTCGCAACTCGACCCATTCATTGGCCGCTGAAGTCGATGTGAATGGCGAGGAGCAGTATTTTTTTGTACTCGAAAATGCCGCGAGTGGCGAAATAGTCGGCACCAGCGGAATCGTCGCGTCCGCCGGGTTCCACGATCGCTTTTACAGCTATCGCAACGAAATCATCGTTCATGCCTCGCAGGAATTGGGCGTGAGCAACAAGATTCATTCTCTGCACTTGTGCCACGACCTCACAGGCTTGTCGCTGCTGACATCGTTTTACATCGAGCCGGCTTTTAATAAAACGCAATGGCCGCAGTTGCTATCGCGTGCACGGATGCTGTTTATTGCCGAACATCCCGAGCGCTTCGCCGACAAGCTGGCGGCGGAGAATCCAGGGGTTTGTGATGAAAGCGGCCACTCGCCTTTCTGGGACGCGGTGGGGCGACGGTTTTTCAATATGGATTATCCGCAGGCGGAGCAGCTCTCGGGTGGGCGCAGCAAAACATTTATCGCCGAGCTGATGCCGCAATATCCTATCTACGTGCCGCTGCTGCCAGCCGATGCCAGGCTTGCCATCGGCCAGTTGCACCCGGTCGCCGAATTGCCTTTCTCGATTTTGCTCGAAGAGGGATTCGAGGCCGACACGTACATTGATATTTTCGATGGTGGCCCAACTGTCGAGGCACGCATGTCCACGGTGCGCAGCATTGCGGGCAGCCGACGACTGCGGGTGAATCGTGCCATCCCGACCGGCGGGGCAAAGCAGTCTTATCTGATCGCCAATACCGCCACCGAAGAATTTCGCGCCACCATCGCCATGCTCATCGTGTATGACGACGAACAGTTGTCGATCCCGCCGGCGCTGGCCGACCGGCTCGAGGTCGCCGACGGCGATGATGTGAGAGTCACGCCGCTATGATGATCATTCGACCGATTGCGCATGCCGATTTGCCCGCACTCGTCACACTTGCGAAAAGCACCGGTGTCGGCCTGACCACCCTCCCACCGAACGAGGCCGAACTTACCAAACGCGTCGACGCGGCGGTGGCATCGTTTGCAGGTGGCGCGCAGAAAGCCGACGAAATTTTCCTGTTCGTGCTGGAAGACACTGTGGCACAACGCGTCGTTGGGACGTGTGGACTGGCGACTGCGGTTGGCCTGCGCCAGCCGTGGTACTCGTATCGCGTTGGGTTGGTGGTTCACGCGTCTCAGGAACTGGGATTGTTTACGCAAACGCCGACGTTGTTTCTGTCGAACGATCACACCGGACACTCGGAACTCTGCTCGCTGTTTCTCGATAGCGCGTACCGCCGTGACCGCAATGGCCAGCTGCTATCGAAGTCGCGTCTGCTATTCCTGGCACAGCACCGTGAACGCTTCTCGAAGAAAATTATCGCCGAGCTTCGCGGTGTTTCGGATGACAACGGCAAATCGCCATTCTGGGAAAGTCTGGGGCGGCATTTTTTCTCGATGGAATTTTCACAGGCCGACTACCTGACCGGCATCGGCAAAAAATCGTTCGTCGCGGAGTTAATGCCAAAACACCCGCTTTACAGCTCGTTCCTGACTGCGGCGGCGCAAGCGGTCATCGGCAAACCGCACCCGCATACATTGCCCGCAATGCGCATGCTTGAGGCTGAAGGATTTCGTTACGAGGGTTATGTGGATATTTTTGATGCTGGGCCGACGGTGGAATGCGATGTCGATGATGTCAGCGCCGTGGCACGCAGCCATCTATACAAGGCGGAGATCAGCAATGCCGCGCCGGTAAACGCGCTGATGCATCTCGTTTCAAATACCAGCATTGACAATTATCGGGCGACACTGGTGGCCGCAGCACCGACAGGCGGATCAATTGCACTCAGCGCCGAGACGGTCGCGGCATTGAATATCTGCGCGGGCGACGAGCTTCGCGCCGTGCCACTGTCGGTCAGTGATCGGCATTAGCGGGGCCATGATGAAACAACAACACTGGATCAATGGTCAATGGTGCAGCAGCGACGGACCGCAGTTTTCTTCCCAAAATCCGGTCACGCAAGCGTTGGTATGGCGGGGCCATGCCGCATCATCGACGACCGTGAATGATGCGGTGAATGCGGCGCGTGCAGCCTTCCCGCTGTGGGCCGATTTGAGCGTAAAGGCACGCGGGGCCTGTCTCAAAGAGTTCGCGCGCCTGCTCGACGAACACAAGGCCTCACTCGCCCACACGATCGGTTTTGAAACCGGCAAACCACTCTGGGAAGCCACCACCGAAGTTGCGACCATGATCGGCAAAATCGATATTTCGATTCGCGCACATCAGGAACGTACTGGCGAGCGCAGCGCGGTGCAGGCTGACCACACCGCAGTGTTGCGCCATCGTCCGCATGGCGTGGTGGCGGTGTTCGGCCCGTACAACTTTCCCGGACATTTGCCCAACGGCCATATTGTTCCCGCACTCCTCGCGGGAAATTGTGTGATCTTCAAGCCCAGCGAACTCACGCCCGCCAGTGCCGAGGCGACGATAAAAATTTGGGAGCTTGCGGGATTACCAGCAGGCGTACTTAACCTTCTGCAAGGTGGGCGTGAGACTGGTGTGTCGTTGGCGGGGCACGCAGGTATTGATGGTCTTTTCTTTACCGGCAGCTCACAAACCGGCAGACAACTTCATCAACAATTTGCGGCGCAACCGCAAAAAATTCTCGCGCTTGAAATGGGCGGTAACAATCCGCTGGTGGTGGGTGACTACGAGAATCTTGATGCCACCGTGCACCACATCATTCAGTCGGCATTTATCTCAGCCGGGCAGCGCTGCACCTGCGCGCGGCGGTTGCTGGTGCCCGCCGATGCGGCCGGGGATCGTCTACTCGCACGGCTTGTAGAGGTCTCTGCGCGTCTGAAAGTGGGGCATTTCGACGATGTCGATCCGCCATTTATGGGCGCGGCGATTTCAGTGGCTGCGGCCAATAATCTACTGCAAGCGCAAACCACGCTTATCGGACAGGGTGCGAAGGTGTTACTCGAAATGAAATCGATCAAATCTGGCACTGCGTTGCTCTCGCCCGGCATAGTTGACGTGACCGATCTGACTGATCTGCCCGATGAAGAACATTTCGGGCCGCTGTTGCAAGTCATCCGCTGTAAAAATTTTGCCGATGCGCTGGCCACAGCCAACAATACGCGCTACGGCCTTGCAGCCGGATTGCTGTCTGACAGCGCAGAGCAGTACGCGATCTTTCTGCGCCACATCCGTGCCGGCATCGTCAACTGGAATCGCCCGCTCACAGGTGCATCGAGTGCGGCCCCATTTGGCGGGGTTGGGGCCAGCGGCAATCACCGTGCCAGCGCTTTTTATGCCGCCGACTACTGTGCGTATCCGCAAGCCTCGCTCGAATCAACCAAGCTGACTTTGCCCGAAAAACTCAGCCCGGGATTATTGCTGTGACCATGGTGACAACTGCGCGCGCCGTTGAAGCAAATTTTGATGGCCTCGTCGGGCCCACACATAATTACAGCGGCCTCTCGTTCGGCAACATTGCTTCCACCAAAAATCACGGCTTGATTGCCAACCCCAAGCTTGCTGCGTTGCAGGGATTGCAGAAAATGAAAGTGTTGGCCGACATGGGGTTCAAGCAGGGCGTGCTCGCTCCACAGGCGCGGCCTTGCATCGCCTCACTCCGTGGGTTGGGTTATGCAGGCAGCGACTCCGAGGTCATTCGCGCATCGTTCAATGAGTCGCCGTTGATCTATTCGGGCGCGCTTTCAGCGTCGAGCATGTGGTCCGCCAATGCCGCCACCGTCAGCCCCAGTGCGAACACCAAGGATGGCCGCGTACATTTCACGGCAGCCAATCTCAACAATAAATTCCATCGCTCCATTGAGCATCGCCAAACATCGCGCACCCTGCGGGCGATATTTTGCGATGAGAAATATTTCGCACATCATGCTGCGCTGCCGGGTTGCCCGCAGTTCGGCGATGAGGGGGCGGCTAATCACACGCGTTTTTGCCAGCAATACGGCGAACGCGGTGTGGAGTTCTTCGTTTATGGTGCCAGCGGTTTCAACATGGCGGCACCAAAGCCCGCAAATTTCCCTGCGCGGCAAACACTTGAAGCCTCACAAGCGATTGCGCGCCTTCACGGGCTCGATGCAGCGCATGTGGTATTCGCGCAGCAAAATCCTGACGTCATCGATGCGGGCGTGTTTCACAACGATGTGATCGCCGTCGGCAACGGCAATGTTTTGTTTTGTCATGCATTGGCGTTTATCGAACAGGCGAGGGTGCTCGATGAAATTGCCAATAAACTCGGCGGCGACTTCATTGTTGTTCAGGTTCCCGCTGATGAGGTCAGCCTTTCGGACGCGGTGCAATCGTATCTCTTCAACAGTCAATTGCTCACGCGTGCGGATGGCGGCATGCTGCTGCTGGTTCCGGAAGAATGTCGCAACAATGAACGCGTCTGGGCGTACCTGCAAAAATTGCTGACGCGGCAAACGCCGATCCGCGAAGTGTTGGTGATGGATCTGCGCGAGAGCATGAGAAATGGCGGCGGCCCTGCCTGCCTGCGTTTGCGTGTGGAGCTCACGGCAACCGAGTTGGCCGTAGTCAATCCGGCTGCGCTGATGGATGAAGTGCTCTACGGAAAATTGACGGCGTGGGTCGGGCAACATTACCGTGATCAGTTGGGTGAAGCTGATCTTGGGGATCCTTCGCTACTCAATGAGTGCCGCACGGCGCTGGATGAATTGACGCAAATACTGGCGATGGGATCGGTGTATCCGTTTCAGATGTTGCGCTAATGATGTACACGTAACCTGACTTCTTAGGGAACTTCCAAAAACCCCCGTTCGCACTGAGCTTGTCGAAGTGCAGATGAGCTACGTCATTGATTCAACGTAGTGCGCACAGCCCTTCGACAGGCTCAGGGCGAACGGGAGTTGGGTATCGAGAAGTACCCTTAACGTAGATCGCCATTTGACGGGCTTTCACGGGCATAAATGCTCTGAAATCCGCGCCAGTACTAGAGATTAACAATTTATTCGGCGGCCATTGCAATGCCGCTCGTGATGCTGATGCCTGCCAATGCAACCGACACCTGACAGCGCCGCAATAATATCGGCTACGGTAAGTGCATTGAATCTGTCTCGGGTTTTTTAAAGCAGCAGCGGTGCCAGCAGCAACAGCATCCACCAGTAATTTTGTTTTACCTCGAAGCTTTGCGCGCTGCTGTAGGGCGCGACAAATCCGTCGGGATCGGTGGCGCGGTAGCGCATGTAGTACGTTCCCGCTGCACCTGGTTTATCGATGGTGATTTCGGGCTTGTCCAGTTTCTGCTCCATCACCAAATCTTTGAAGGTGGTGTCACGCGCGAGTTGGAATTCAAATTTTTGTCCGGCTTCCGCACCCCACGAAAACCCGACGCGACCGCCGTCTTCCTTCGGCGGATTCGGCGCAGCGGGAATCGGCTTTAGCGTAAACGACTGCACATCACCAAACGGGCCGTTGTCGCCATCGGGGCGAATGCTCGCCACGCGCCAAAAATATTGGCCCGGCGATAACGTCGCGGCTGGTGTCAGATTGATGCCCTTGTAGGATTTCTCATCGGCGATCAATGTTGCGAACGTCGCGTCACGCGCAAATTGAAATCGGTAGGATGCGGCTTCGGTCGATGTCGCCCAGCTAAAGTCGGCTTTATTGCCCGAGAATTTGGTGTTGTTTTGCGGTGCTGACGTAAACGGCGGCTCCGGGCGCGCCTTCAGACGAAACGCCATCGCCGCGTCGGTGCCTTCGATTCCCTGATTGTTGATTGCACGCACGCGCAGAAAATATTGGCCATCGGCGAGATCACCGAACTTCGCCTCCGCGGACTTGAATACGCTCTCCGCGCGCAGGTCAGTGAAGGCGCTATCGGTTGCGATCTGGGCACGATAGGCGCTCGCGCCCACGGCCTCGTTGAATTTAAAGCGTAGCAAAATGCGCTCTTGCAATCGCGCTGCTGCGGAAAGATCTGGTGCGGCGGGCAATTTTACGGGCGCGATAGGTGCTTTGCCCTGTTCAATCACAGTGCCAAAACCTGCTGCAAGATCCACACTTTTGGCGGCACCAACATCGGCAACATTGACAACACCCTCGAGCACTTCGCCGCGCGATGCCTTGCCGCCGTCGTCGCTGCTCACGCGGAAGCGGGTGCCACGTACGCCCATGTTTGACGTTGGCGTGGTGACTTCAAAGCGCCCGGCCAGGCCGGCACGTTTCTCGACCTTCGCTTCGATGCGACCGGATTCGAGTAGTGCGCGCGTGACCGGAACACCGTTGGTATTGGCGATGGTGCGCGCGAGTTGTATGGTCACTTTTGATTGCGATTGCACGACGAGGGTCGAGCCGTCCGCCAATTTGAGCGTGACAAAACCGTTGTCGCCGGTCTTGATGCTTTGGCCTTCACTTATATTGCCGCCAACATTGAGTTTCCCACCGCCAGATTCCACCGGGCCTTCGCTGGCGATGACCTTGCCAATGGCCAGATCGGTTTTCATGTCGACTAGCGGAATCCGGATTTCGGTGCCGGGGCGGATGCGGTAGGGGTTAGTGATCTTGTTGAGCTTTTGCAGTGATTGCCAATCATTTGGCTTGATGAGATAGCGTTTGGCGAGGTGGACGAGCGTGTCGCCATCGACGGTGGGGTGCACGTAATACTGACTGGCAGGCTGCGCCCACGCGGTGGTGGCCAGCGTAAAAATGGCACTTGCCGCGACAACACAGAAAGTCTGTACGCGTTTGTGATCGCGCTGGTGTCGCTCGAGACGATTAAAAATATTCACGCAGCTCTCCATTTTTTTGATTTCTTGCCGGGTTGAATCAATGATCCAGATCCAGCTTGCTACCTGTTATAAATAGTGGAGCCGTTTTTGACTGCTGGCAAGCCCCCCGCCTTTAAGGTCAGGGTTTGCCAGCCAGCAGCACCCGAACCTGCGCATGAAAATAACCGTTCTGTAGATACCTATAAAGATTTTTACCGGGGCATTCTGTGCCGGGCGCCACATCGCGGTGGCCACGGATGGCATCTACGGGCACGTTGTAGCGCGCCGCAAGTGTTGCCATCAATCGCGTGACTGCATCCAGCTGTGCGGAGTTGGGTTCGACATCTTCAAAATTGCCAACGACTTCGATCAGCGCGTGGCCCGCCGGATCGTAGTTGGTGTTGGTATCGCCTGCGAATCGTACATCGCGTCCTGCATACGTATTGCCATCAAGGTCAATCACGTAATGGTATGGAACATCGATCCAGCCCCGGGTTTTGCGCGACCATGATTGCAGATCGCGCAAGTATTGTTGCGGGTCTTTGCCGCGTGGAAATGCCAGGCCCTGATGATGCAGCGTGATGCTGGTGATGGTGTGGGGACGCGCCAAGGCTTCATTGGCCGGTGTGCCACCCCATTGCGCGACGCCGATGATATGGGTGTCGATAGTGGGAGCTATTTGTTGCGATGCGCACCCTGCCAGCGCACTGACGGCGCAGATGATTGAAATGCATGTGACTACGCGATTCATGTTGTTCTCAGTTTGCATGATGTTTGGTTCATCCCGGTTAGCCCGCGTCCGCTGTCAACGGTCGCGACTAAGTTGCGTATTTTGATAGCTTACCGCGTTGTTGCCAATTTTTTTTACCGCTGCTCTGCCCCTGATATGTAATGGTGGCATGATGCCTATTCAGATCGTCACCAATCGCTCCAAGGAGAAGTCATGCCTTACCCGATGCGCTTACCCGCCAGAACATTGGCCACGCTAATTGTTGCTGCGGCAGCGTCGTTCACGACGTGCATGGCAGCCGCCCAAGTCTCATCGCGCGCGCCTGAATTTGTGCCTGCACAGCCGTCCTCAGCTGACACTGTGTTTCTCAAGATTCCACGCGCCTGCGGAAACACTAACTATTTAAATCCCGGTTACCGAGTTAGCGCCATTAATGGGCGCATTGGCGTAAATATCTTACTGGGCGGGCCGGTAATCTGTTTTTCTCCGTCACCGCCGGAACCACCGCTGCTGGTGGAAATTGGGCGGCTACCTGCGGGTTCCTATATCGTGGACATCAATGAAGGCCGCCAGTCAGGTACCGACGTGGTCATTGCGGCGATCGCCAGCAATCTTCAACTAACCGTTACCGATCATCGCGCCACCAAGGTCGCACCCGGCGTGCGCCTCAATTATTCGGACCATTGGTGGGACCCGACCAATTCCGGCTCTGGCCTGTTTATCTGGCAGGACGCACAGGATCAATTGCTCGCTGCGTGGTTCACTTACGGCGCTGATGGAAAAGCGACGTGGTATACCATTCAGGCTGGCAGATGGACTACCGCGACGCGCTACGAGGGCAGGCTCGTCCAAACCAGCCGCCCCGCGCTCGGTGGCCTCATCGATGCGAACGGGCCGACTGTCACACAATTTGTCGGCACCGCATCGCTCGATTTTAGCGGTCGTGACGAAGGCACTCTCGCAGGGGTCTTCAGCTACCAGTTTGACAATGGCCCCGCAAATATCCGTAATATTCGGCGGTTTAACAAATAGCGCCGCGTTGCCGATTTTGTTGTTGTCCTGTCGCTAAAAACATTTTCACCAATCGCCTGAACGGAAAGTCATGGCTTACCCGATGCGTTCACCCGTTAGAACATTGGCCGCGCTAATTGTTGCAGCGGCAGCTTCGTTTACAACTTGTATGGCAGTCGCCCAGATATCGTCTGGCGCGCCTGAATTTGTGCCTGCACAGCCGTCCTCAGCTGACACCGTGTTTCTCAAGATTTCACGCACCTGCTCAAACGCAAACTATTTGAATCCCGGTTACCGAGTCAGCGCCATTAATGGGCGAATCAGCGTGTATATTTTTCTCGCCCGTCCGCCGCCGCCCTGTCCGTCGCCGATGCCGCCAGCACCCCCGCTGCTGGTGGAAATTGGGCGGCTGCCTGCGGGCACCTATACCGTGGGTGTCTATGAACAATATCCAGCATTAAGTTTCGAACCACTTGTGTTGCTGGTCGCCAATGGTCTTCAAGTGACCGTTACCGATCATCGCGCCACCAAGGTCGCACCCGGTGTGCGGCTCAATTATTCGGATCACTGGTGGGACCCCACCAATCCGGGCTCCGGCCTGTTTATCTGGCAGGACGCGCAGGATCGATTACTCGCCGCATGGTTCACGTACGGTGCTGATGGAAAGGCGGCTTGGGTCACCCTGCAGGGTGGTAGCTGGATCACGGCGACCCGCTATGAAGGCAGGCTCGTCCAAACCAGTCGCCCAGCGCTCGGCGGCCTCATTGATGCGAACGGGCCGACTGTCACACAATTAGTCGGCACCGCATCGCTCGATTTTAGCGGTCGTGACGAAGGCACTCTCGCAGGTGTCTTCAGCTACCAGTTTGACAATGGCCCCGCAAATATCCGTAATATTCGGCGGTTTAACAAATAGCGCCGCATTATGCAGTTACCAGGTCGCGGGCTGTCGTAAACCTCGCCCAACGCCAGTCCCGACCTCGCTTTCACGGTGGAAATATCGCTGGTGTTGATTGCGCCTACAGCGCTTGCCGCCATCCGGATGTCGCCCCGGGACCTGTGTAGTTCCAGACTTACGGCGCTATTTGTGAGGCGTCAGTATGGTTGAAAATTCGACTATCCGCGGTGCTCACCTTGTGCCGCAGCGTATTCACGCGTAACGTTCCTGCTTTCCAGCGGGGAGGTTAGGACAATGCTAAACGAGCAATTGCGCGCC
>JAYURJ010000300.1:0-2565 GCA_043756275.1 Betaproteobacteria bacterium
TGCTCGCCCTCAGACAGTCCTCGCGGAATGCCCCTGTCGCTTCTGCGTTACTCGGCGACTCTCATCGGGACCCGGTCGATTATTCACCACTGTCGCCCCGGCGGAGGCCGGGGTCCAAGTTGCCTACCAAAAGTTCGTTTGCAGTTGCAAAACGAGCGCGACGCGCACGCGTTATTTGTTCGGCCTCGGCCATTGCGGCGCGGGTTTCTGCGTTCGGCACCTTGAGTTCCAGGGGAAATGCCTGATCGACCATAACGCGGTGCAGAAGCAGACGTACGGCATAGGATACCGACAGCCCCATGGCGGCCAATACTTCAGTCGCTTTTGCCTTGGTTTCATTGTCCACGCGGACGTGCAGCATTGATGTTTGTGCAGCCATATCAGCCCTCTTTTATTCTTGGCGTTTTGTACCTCAAAAGAGATACAGTAAACCTCCTCCTCCTACAAGGCTGCCCCGATGGCTTTCGCTCTCGCCAGCGAGGCCGTACCTTCCCGCTTGGACGCATCCCGATCCCAATCCGCGCTCACCCAGCCGGTAAGTTGCTCTCGTGCAATCTCCGTCAACGCCCCCACATAAGCCTCAGTATCGTTAGCCACCGGAATGTAATTAAACGTCTTCCCTCCCGCATGGATAAACGTCTCCTTCGCTTCCATCGCAATTTCTTCCAGCGTTTCCAGGCAGTCCGCCGCAAACCCGGGGCAAATCACGTCAATGCGTTGCGTGCCCGCTGCACCCAATTTTTCGAGCGTCTTGTCGGTATACGGTTGCAGCCATTCGGCTTTGCCAAAACGCGATTGGAAAGTGACTACATAGTCGGCTTTTTTGACACCCAATTCCTCAGCGATCAATCGCGCACTTTTGTGGCAATGGCAGTGATACGGATCGCCTTTATCGAGATGAAATTTTGGCAAGCCGTGAAACGTCATCAGCAGCTTGTCGGTGGCGAAATTCGGGCGGCCGATTTTCATCCATTCATTGAGTACGTTTTTGGCAATGGCTTTGATGTAGGCGGGATGATCATGAAAGCTCCTGACGAACCGGATGCCGGGCACATTGCGCATTTCGGCGAGCACGCGACCGAGTTCGTCCATCGTAGAAGCAGTCGTGCTGGCCGCGTACTGCGGGTAGAGCGGCAGCACGAGGATGTTGTCGCAATTGGCGGCTTTTAATTTATCGATTCCCTCTTTAATCGAGGGATTGCCGTAGCGCATCGCGTATTCGACCTTCAGCGGGCTTTTGATTTTTTCGCCGAGGAAGCCGCGCAGCATCTGCGTTTGCCGTGAGGTATAAACACGCAATGGCGAGCCTTCCTTCATCCAGATGCTGGCGTATTTTTTTGCCGATTTCGCGGGGCGCACGTTGAGGATGATCAGGTTGAGGATGAACCACCAGATCGGCTTGGGGATTTCGACGACACGCGTGTCGGAGAGGAACTGTTTCAGGTAGCGTCGCACCGCGCTTGGCGTCGGTTCATCGGGTGTGCCGAGATTGACGAGTAACACGCCGGTGGAAAGTGGCGCGCCGTGCGTGAAGAGTGGTTCTTGTCTGTAAGCCATGAGAGGAGAAATAAGTGAAAGTCAAGCATTGGTGCGGTCTTCATGGTAAAAAACGTCCAGAAGGCGCGCCAGTGCTGGTGTTTTGAATAATACGCATTCCAAAAAACACCGTTCGTGCTGAGATTGTCGAAGCAGACATGAGACACGGGATGCCGCATTTGGCAGCCCTTCGACAGGCTCAGGGCGAACGGTGTTTCATGAGAGCCCCAAAATCAATTTTGCGAAAGCGCAGAAGAGAGCAATTTCGCGGTGACATCGACAATCGGAATCACCCGCTCATACGCCATGCGTGTCGGGCCGATGACACCGACCGTTCCAACGATTTGGCCATCGACTTCGTAGGGCGCGGTGACCACGGAAAATTCATCCAGTGCCACCAACGTGGATTCGCCGCCGATAAAAATTTTCACGCCTTCAGCGCGATTGCTCACATCGAGCAAATCCATCAATTGCGTTTTGTGATCGAACACGTTGAACAGTTTTCTGATGCTGGCCATGTTCATGGAAATATCGTTCACGTCCAGAAGATTCCGCTCACCAGAGAGCACCACGCCGGATGAATCCGAGCCCTGGCCGCGCGCTTCCACCATCGCTGACATCAGCGTGGAAATATCGCGGTGCAACTGCGATAGCTCGGACTTCACTTTTTCACGTATCTGATCGAATTCGTAGCCAGCGTAATGCTGGTTGATGTAATTTGCCGCCTCGGTCAACTGCGACGGCGAATAGGGTTTTTCGGTAACGAGCACACGATTCTGCACATCGCCGTCGGTGGCAACGAGAATCAGCAGCACGCGTTTTTCAGAAAGCTGCATGAACTCCACGTGCTTCAATCCTATTCCGCGGCGACGCGGCGTGACGACAATGCCGGCGAAATGGGTGAGGTCGGACAGCAATTGCGAAGCCGCCGCCACCACATGGCGCGGGTCATCGGGGCGAATATTGTTTTCGAGGTGCTGTCGCGCCAGATGTTCAAGCGGCTGGATGGTGAGCAGCGTATCGACGAAC
>JAYURJ010000301.1:0-22230 GCA_043756275.1 Betaproteobacteria bacterium
ATGCATCGCTTGCGGGCCGACTTCCGGGAAGCCGCGTTCCAATCCCAGCTCTTCGGCTTCCAGCCCGACGCGCAACTCAATATCTTTCAGCGACTGCAAAGCGAGATATAAAAAATTGCCACTGCCGCAGGCGGGGTCGAGCACTTTGAAGGCTTTGAGTTTTTCTTTGAAGGTGATGTAGCGTTTGGTCGCGTCCTTGAGCGCAGTGGTGGCTTTGGCTTTCTCTGCCGACTTCCTGCTGTTTTCGAACTGATGAAACACCGCCATCTGTTCGGCGATGGCTGCTTTCTCACAGCGCCAATTATCCAGCAGCGGCTCAACAATCACCGGGTTGACGATGCGCATGATCGAGACGGGATCGGTGTAGTGCGCGCCCAACTGGCTGCGTTTGGCCGGGTCGAGGCCGCGCTCGAACAGCGTGCCGAAGATGGAGGGTTCAATCGCGCTCCAGTCGAGGAGGCCGACGTTGATGAGCTTTGTGATGTCGTCTTGGGTCAACGGCAGCGTCTGGTCGTCGTCGAACAATCCGCCGTTGAACCACTGAATGACCTCGACGCCGAACGTGCCATCGCGATTGGACATTGCATGGAAAAGTTCTTTCAATTGCTTCTGAAAGCGCTCGGTATTTTTCTGGCCGGTCTCCAGCACCTTGGAAAACAGGCGATTGGGCAACAGCGGCTCGCTGGCCGGGCCGCTGGCATCTTCGGCGAATAGACAGAAAATGACTTTGTTCAGGAAGTGCGCGACTTGTTGCGGATCGTGTCCGCGTTGCTGCATCTGCCACGCCAGATCGCCGATCAGTTTCGCGGCTTGCAAAGTAATGGCGGTGCGGGTGCGCTGCGGTTTGAATTGTTCCGGATCGGTGAATAACCAGCGCAGCTTTTTCAGATTTTCCGCCGCGCCGATGTCGTCGATCGCGATGATGTGCGTCTCAGACGGCGTGCCGGTGAAATGTGTGTGGATGATGATCTGCACGGAATCACTCACCACCAGCAGCGGCGGATTGTCGAGCGCCAACGCATACATCATCAGTTGCTTCAACGCTGCGTCGAGGTTTTTCTTCGGCGATTTATATTCCCAGGCGAAGCAATGGCGCTTCCATACATCCGCCCAGCCATCCCGGTCGCCCGCTGCACCAGTGCGTTTGGCACCGCGTTCAAAGCAGTAATTTTCCGGATCGGTGGGCTTGCTTACACCGATCAATTCGCACAGGTCAAGAAAGTGCGATTGCGCCCCGGCACGCTCGGAGAGTTTGTTGTCTTTCCACTTGCTGATGAATTCGGCGGGCGTCATGGGTTTGTAGCGGAATCATACGGTACCGCTATCGATTGCCATATTTTAGCGAAACACTAGCATTGGCGGGCTTGTTGGCGGCATTATGGCCTAAACGCTTCACCAGTGCTTGATCTACGTGTAAAGTGTTTGACGGGCACCGCCGCACGCGCAGCGCTGCATTGCGGCCCAGTAGAATGCCAGCACAACATTTCATCAATCATTTACGCTTTGGAGAAGCCATGTTTACTGTTCGACCCGTCCTTCGCGCGATCGTCTTCGCATCGATTGCGTCGGCATTCGTGCTGTCCTCCGCGATTGCACAGGCCGCAGCGCCGAAGGCCAAGCCTTCTTACGCAGAAATACTCGCGACCGCGACGCCAAATGATTGGCGAGGGCTCGATTTGGAAAACACGCTCTACATGGATTTGCCGATGGGCCGTGTAGTGATCGAGCTCAGTGCGGCTTACGCGCCCGCGCATGCGGCCAACATCCGTGCACTCGCACGCGAGGGTTATTTTGATGGCCTCTCAATACTGCGTTCACAGGACAATTACGTGGTGCAATGGGGTGACCCCGAAGCGGAAAATGCCGAGCCGGGCAAAGCGCGTGCGATGAGGCAGGGCAAGAAAAGTCTTTTCCCGGAATACACGCGGCCGCTTGATAACAAGCTTGCCTTTACGCGCTTGCCTGACGTTGATGGATATGCGCCGCACGTTGGTTTCTCGAACGGTTTTCCCGCTGCGCGTAATCCAAAAACACAACGGACCTGGCTGACCCATTGCTACGGCATGGTTGGTGCCGGGCGCGACAACGATGACACCAGCGGCAGCGGAGCCGAGTTGTACGTCGTGACCGGCCACGCGCCGCGTCACTTGGATCGCAACATCACATTGCTTGGCCGTGTGGTGCAGGGTATGTCGCTATTGTCGGTGTTGCCGCGCGGCACCGGGCCGCTGGGTTTTTATGAGAAAGCCGAGCAGCGTGTGCCGATCAAATCGATTCGTATTGCTGCTGACATTCCCGCGTCCGAGCGGACCAATCTTGAAGTGATCCGCACCGACACTAAATTGTTCGCTTCGATGGTTGAAGCGCTGCGTAACCGTGGCGGCACCTGGTACAAAGTGCCTGCCGGGCATATCGAACTATGCAATATGCCGATTGCGGTGAGAGCAGCCGGGCAAAAGTAGGCCGGTGTTTTAGTTGATCAGCGCGCACCAGCGCCACCAAGTTCGATGCGCACTGCAGCCTGATCGCGGCTGGCGATAAAGCTGAACACGGAATCGACCGTCACGGTGCGAATACGATCCGCCCAGCGCAACTCGCTTGGGTGGTCATCGAAGGCGACATTGGCTTTGGTGATGCGTGCGCCCAGACGGGTGAGGGCATCAAGTTTCAATTCTTTCGGCTGGTAACCGCTACGCTTGAGCCATTGTTGCGCCTGCTCGCGGGACGACACCACCACATCCCGCGCCTCTGCCGCGGCGATCACTTCGAGTGCCCACTGATTCGAATTCTGGTATTTCGTTGAGAACGGGTAGGCAACCATGTTGTAGCGTGCGTCGTGCAGGCCAAGATGACCGCGCGAACTAAAAATCGTCGCCAGCCGCTGTTGCGTGGATGCATTCGGAATCAGGATGACCGCTTCCATTTTCCAAAGATCGTCGAGAAAAAAATTGCCGAGGCCGTTGTCAAAAATGTCGGACGAGGCGGTGCCACATTGATTTAATTGGTGCACAACCCGCCATGCGCCTTTGGGATGATCGCGCCAGACAAAGCCCAGATGCGAATAGCGCACGCCGTAACGCGACAGATTCTGCCCGGCGCGCGCGATCAGCGCGACGCTCGCACCCGAGGCATCGAGCTTTAGTTGCGCTTCGTGCGCAAGCCCCAGCGCCTGCTGCACGGCGGTGGCGTCAGGCGAGCGCTCCTCGCAGGATTGGCCAGCGGCGGCGACGCCAGCCATCATCGCCAACAATGAACAGGCGGCCAATAGATAAATTTTGCGCATCCTGCCGTGAGCCAGCATGCTACAAATCACGGGCACGCGAGTGGTGCAGCAGAGATTTGCCCATTTCGTTTGGCACAAACATGAGTGCCTTGCCAGCCGCCACAAGCAATACGCCCGTGGCCGACACTGTCGTCTGCAGCACAACACCGATACCGATTGAAGCACCTTGAATTGCCTTGCTCGATATCTGCACGGATGCCTCGGTGCCGTTGGCCAGGCCGCGCAGGGTGATCACGGAAACATTGCCGACAGTTTTTACGCCGGTCACTGAAAGCTGTCCCGCGTCTTTGAAAAATTGTGCGCTGCCGGTAACCAACGTGAGCGGGATCGCCATTGAGGTGTTGATGGATGCGCTTGAAGCATCGGTGACCGAATTGGCCTGCACGCTAAGCGTGCAACTTAACAACGCCGCCAATGCGCAACCATTCAATTTCCTGACGATGGTAGTCGAAACAACGTTGCGTGCTTTCATCTCAGAGTTCTCCGGGTTGACTGCGGGCATCAGATCGAACGCTTTGCTTCGGCGGCGTCAATGGCATCAAGATCGCTGACGGTGTTGAAGATGTCCGCTTCAGGCGCAAACCCACAGGCATTGCCATCTGCCATCGCGCCCTTGACGCGCGTTCTCACCTCGTCAAATGCCTTGCGTTTGAGCGAACCGAGCGGATCCATCGCGTAGCCGATCCAGGCGGGAATTTTTACGATATGGTCGTTCACCAGCTTGAAGGCCAAGCCTTGCGGAGAACGCACGTAGCCGATAATTTCCTTGAGCGGTTTCACTTTGCTATTCAGGTCTTCGGCTTGCTGCATCAAACCATTGCCGCAGGATGTTGGCGTGTCGGCGTTGATGGCGGCTTCTCGCGTCGCGACCACATTGACGGGTTCGATTGTGGCGTCGGTGGTTGCTTGAACGCTGGCCTCGCTTTTTGCCGGTTCCGCACACATTGGAAAACAATCCCAGTCGGCAGCAGATGCGGTCAGCGGCAAGCCGAACGCCACAACGACAAAAGAGCCGATCAACAATTTGCTTTTCATGGTGTTTCACTCCTCAGTGATTCGTTTGTCCGGTCTATCCGGTTTGCCGCCGTTGTAATTTCAATGCGCTTGTTGGCGCGGCACAACGTGAGCGCATTCTTGCCGGGGCCATTCTGTTAAGCAATACCAAAGTAGCGTAGTATTGAATAACAATACCTAGGGAAGCGCCGGTTTATTCCCCGCGAGGGCGCGCGCCTTGGTTGGGGATGGGCTGCAAGGCGCAAACCGGAGCCCCCGGCTTAAAACCTGCCGGGGCAGGCTGCGCACCGCTATGGCGAGGATTTGCAACGCCGCAGACCGCCCAAAGCCAAGGATGCGCGTCCCGCGAGGGAGTAGATCGGCGTTTCCCTAACGAACGCAAGGAATAGACAATGACCGCAAAAGCGCATACCAGCACCCTGATCCGCGCGTTAAAAACAACCCTGAAATCGCGCGCAATGACCTACGACGAGCTCGCCAAACGCTTGAAGTTGTCCCACGCGAGCGTGAAACGCCTGTTCGCCGAGGAGACATTCACGTTGAAGCGCATCGAGAACATCTGCAATGTGCTGGAGATCGACTTTTTTGATCTTGCGCGTCTAGCGCGCGGGGCAAGTGCCGATACCGATGAAATGTCTACAGCGCAGGAACAGGGGCTGGCTGCAGACGCGCGACTGCTGAGCTTGTTTTATCTGGTGTTCAACGAATGGTCGGTCGAGGCGATTCTGGAGAGCTACGACATCAGTAAAGCGGAGTGCACGAAATTGCTTTTGCAGCTCGACAAACTACATCTCATCGAGCTGGGCGCGAATAACTCGGTGCGACTCAAAGTACCCAGAACGGTTAGGCTGCAACGCGACGGCCCGATCCGGCAATCGTATGGGAAAACGGTGATCAATGATTTTTTGCAGGTGGATTTTGCCGAAATGGGCGGCTATTTCCGCTTTGAATTTCGCGATTTATCGCCGGCCTCGGTTGCGCAGATTGAGCGCAGGCTGGAGCGGCTCGCACAGGAATTTCATGAGCTCGCTGAGCTCGATGGTTACCTGCCCCCGGATCAGCGGCAGACTGTCGGCTTGGCACTCGGGATGCGCCCATGGATGATGTCCTGGGTGACGGGGTTGAAGAAAAAGCGCGGCATGGACGACAAAGTGGGTGCGAAGAGTCAAGCAACGATGCGCCGTCTGTAATTGTCAGGGCGGTTCAGCTCAGTTTGGATATGGAACGCCAGCAGCGATTTAGGTACACTAGTGACGGGAGGCTTTGATGCAAGAAACTAAACCTGCGACGGCTGTTTCGCCACCAGCTTGGCGCATGGGTTGGTGCATGTGTCCTCGCCCCTGCCGGGCGATCGCATCTGATAAAAGCTGGTTCGGCGCATGACCGCCGACATATCCAATCGCACATTGGTTTTGAGCGTGGTGGCCGTCGATTTGGTTGGCTACTCGCGAACGTCGGTCGCCGGGCAAATGGCGCGAAAGGACAATTTCAATCAGGTTCTGCTGGAAGCCATCCACGATATTCCGCTTGCTGATCGGATTATTCTCGACACTGGTGATGGTGTCGCCATCGGATTTCTCGGTGATCCCGAAGACGCGCTTTACGTCGCCTTGTTTATGCACGACGCCATTAATCGTGAGCGCGCCGTCAAAGCGTCGGATGGCATCGTTGCAGCAGCCGGTGCCATCCGCATTGGCATCAACCTCGGCCCTGTAAAGCTGGCAACCGGTGTGGACGGGCATCCGCACATTATTGGCGACGGCATCAATGTGGCCGAGCGCATCATGGCTTTTGCCGAGCCCGGCCAGATCACTGCATCGCGGCCGTTTTTTGAAGTGATGTCTACGCTTTCCGAACATTACGCGACCTTGTTTCAATACGCTGGTGTGCGTACCGACAGTCAAGTTCGTGCGCACGATGTTTATCTGGTGGGAAAGTCTGTTGCCGCGTTTGAACACGCCGGGCGCGGCGTGGCGCAACGCGCGGCGCAGCGTTTAGTGCCAAGAGCGGGCCAATCCGTTGCTCCGCCACTTCCAA
This sequence comes from Betaproteobacteria bacterium, assembly GCA_043756275.1. Classification (GTDB taxonomy): domain Bacteria; phylum Pseudomonadota; class Gammaproteobacteria; order Burkholderiales; family Usitatibacteraceae; genus UKL13-2. The sequence goes on from JAYURJ010000301.1 coordinate 6,335, forward strand.
CCACTGTGTCTGCTGCGCCTTCACGGCAACCAGCGACAGTCGCAAAGGTTCAACCCAGCGCGCCGGCTGAGTTGATCGAACGCCATTCCGCGCTGATCGATTTTCTTGAAGACCGTAAAAAAGTCGCCACGACCGCCACCTTGCTCGCTGTTCTCGCGGTAGTGTTGGCCGCGCTGCTCATCCAGCGCAAAATGGCCATCACTTCCACTACAGAAATGACGACGGTCGCCGCAGCGAGCACCTTGCCCGCGAGTGTGGACAGCGGCGCCCGCGTGAGTTCACCGCCACCTGCACCAGTCGTCGCTGCAACGGTCCCGACCAAGGCGGGTCCGACCAGTGAGGCGTCTAAAACTTCGACGCCCGCGCCCGCTCCAACTGCCGTACCGAGCAAATCGCCGCCCGTCAGCGTAGCAGCAGCGGCACCCGTTACGCCAGCGGCAACACCGGCGGGTACTTCGTCGGCCAAGAATAGTGAACGGCCGTCACCACCCGTCGCTGCTGCAGCGGCCGCGCCTGCCACATCTATCGCGCCTTCAGCGCGCGACAAACCAAAAGATGCCAAGGTCGAGCGGGCCGAACTACGCGACCGGGCAGATAAACCCGCTCTGCGTGAGGAGATCCGCGCGGAACCACGCAAGGTGCCGCCGCGCAGCCTCGATGATCGCGAGCGGAAGCTTCCAAACACCGCACCAGTCATGCCCACGTATCAATCTTCGGTTCAGCCACCACAGCCAGAAACCGTTGCGCCCACTCCGACCCCGCCGCCTGCTCCCGCCCCGGATACTCGCGTTGTTATCGTCGCGCGAAGTGAACCGTCGTACCCAGTCGAAGGTGTTCGTCAGGGGATTCTCAAGCTGGTGATCGTGAAGGCACGTGTGACTATCGACGCGCGTGGCGGTGTAACCGATGTCGTTATTCTTGAGGGCGGGCCAATCTCCGCATTCGGGCGCGAGACGCGCCTCACACTGAAACAATGGAAATTCAATCCCGGCACGTCTGGCCGCACTCTCGATATTGAAATCTCCTTCAAACCATGACCAGATGCAAATTCATGAGTCACGACCATGCCTGAAACGCCACTAGAAATCCTTGGCCGCTACAAGATACTCCGCGTCATCGGCCGTGGTGCGATGGGTGTCGTCTATGAGGCCATTGACCCTGATATCGACCGTGTCGTCGCTATCAAGACCATCAATCTCACCTTGTCACCAGACGAGATGGTGCAGTACGAGGCGCGCTTCAAGCAGGAAATCAAGGCTGCAGGGCGACTCAACCACCCGAACATTGTCACCATTTATGATGTCGGCAAAACCGACAATATGGCCTATATGGCCATGGAGTTCATTAGCGGATGCGAGCTCAAAGATTTGCTCAAAGCCGGCACCGCGCTGCCGATTGATGTCGCGCTCAATATAGTCGCGCAAGCAGCCGAGGGACTCGCGTTTGCGCATAGCCGCGACATTATTCATCGCGATGTCAAACCCGCCAACATCATGCTGTTGGAAAATGAAGAGGGCATGGTCGCGAAAATAACCGACTTTGGCATCGCGCGGATGCCAGCTTCTGCTATAAAAACCATGACCGGTATGGTGATGGGGTCACCGCGCTACATGTCCCCGGAGCAGGTCGTTGGTCGAAACCTTAGCGCACGCTCTGACATTTTTTCACTCGGCGTGGTGCTTTATGAGGCCCTGACGGGTGCTGCCCCATTCGAAGCCGACAGCATCAGTTCGATCATGTATCAGACCGTGCATGCCATCGAACAACCACCATCGAAAGTCAATCCGAAGCTGGACCCGGAACTTGATGGCATCGTCGCTAAAGCGCTGGCGAAATCGCCCGACGACCGATTCGAAACCATGAAGGCATTTTCGCGAAAATTACGTGAAGTGATCCGATCACGTTCGGACGGCACTGCGGTCAGCCTGGCACAGCTACGTACCTCACCTGGAATGCCCGCCATCTCTCCAACACTCGTGGTGCGCCAAGCGTCGGACGCTGGAGCCGCGCTGGCATCCATGCTGGATACCGAAGGAACAAAAATTGTACCGACACTGTCCGTGACGGCTGCGGAGAGGGTGCCGCCAGCAGCCATCGTCACTCCGGTAGCGCCGGTAGTCCCAACACCGGCCAGGCCATCGTTACCAGACGATATCGTCGAGCGTACCGGCTGGCCAGTGACCGTCGCGAATCAATTCGATTCCACCCTCGCCACGCTGCGACTCGCAGAGATCACCGCGCAGACGGGCGAGCTGTCAGAATTCATTAGTGTGTCGCGCCAGATGCCAGCGCTCAAGAACGAACATGCGCAAGACAACGAGTCACCGCCGCCCGTCGTTCCCCAGACGGCGAACCAGAGAGCAGCGATCACCCTCACCATGGACCCGCTGCCATTTGAGCCGAGAAGTATTCCCATACAACCGTTGTTGTTGCTTGGTGGGCTGGGTTCGACGGTGTTGGTCTTGCTTGTTGCGGTGGCGTTAACGTTCTAACATCACTGCGGTGTTCTTGGTACGAGATACAAAGTGCAATGACAACTAAGGTCGCAGCGCCGGAAGCGTTGCAGATGTTTTTTTTAGCGGAGAAAAGTTGCGATGTGGCCCTCCGATGCAGACCTCCCGGGAACGTATTCAGATGTATTTGTTCGCCATCCGGATACGCATTTTTCGAATGACGAAAACTTCATCGCCTACAAGACACCGAGCAGATCAGATTACTGGTGGGGTGCTTATCTTGTCTCGCGCGAAGAAATTACGAACGCAAACTTAGGCCTTGCCCTGCGCGAATGGGAGATTCGTCTGGGGTCACTCGCTGACATTAAAAAGAAAATAATTCAGTGGGAAGTGCCCATTGATCATTTCCCGACTGATGCCGCCGAACTGGCATCTGTTTTTGATGTTCCGCCAGAGAGTGTTTCGATAAATTCAGTGTTGGTGGCCACTGCCTCAACAATGCCACCTCATGAGCCCTTATCCGCTTTGACACTTGAGGAGGCAAGGTCCGGCAATGATTTCGATGAGATCATGCGCATGTCATTGGCGGATTTGGAAAGCACCCCTGAATCGCCCGCAACGGAAGATTTTCTCAGGTGGAAGCACGGCCAGTTTTGCAATGCAGTCAGCAATGGCGAGGGCAAGTGGTGGATGCTTAAACACAATGGCGAATTCGTTGCAAACTGCGGTCTATTTACGTGTGGACAAACAGCGCGATTTCGAGAAGTAACAACCCATCCTCGCTGGCGACGCCATGGTTTTGCGCGTGCGCTTTGTCATCTTGTGCTGGTCGAAGGTTTCAAAGACTCGATAATTGAACGAGTCGTCATTGTTGCTGAACATAATTCATCGGCTGAACGGATTTACAAATCGGTCGGGTTTTCGCCGTGTTCGTTTCAGATCGCGCTTGTGTGGGACCTGAAATAGGATCGTGGTTCACCGCATGAAATGACGAATAATAGCGGTTCAAAAAATAATCGGAATTTCCTGTGTTCTCATTTTTCGAAAAACTCGTTCATCCCTATCCAGAAGCAGCGCCCGAGCCGACACCAAAAACGTTTGTCGCGTTCCTCTGGGCGGCGTCAAAAGGATTGCGTCCGTATTTGTTGCTGATGACGTTGTGCACCGCCGCGATTGGGGTGTTCGAAGCGTTTCTGTTCAGCATGCTGGGGCAAGTGGTTGATTGGCTTGCCAAAACAGAACCCGCAGCACTGTGGACCACGCAAAAAGGCAATCTCGCACTGCTTGCCACGATTCTCGTTGCCAGCCCCATCGTGGTGGCGTTGCAGGCGTTGCTGAAACATCAGGCGATGGCGGGCAATTTCCCGATGTTGCTGCGCTGGAAATTTCATCGGCTGATGCTCTCGCAAAGTTTCAGTTTTTATCAGGATGAATTCGCCGGGCGCGTCGCCACGAAGGTGATGCAGACTGCACTCGCGGCGCGTGATGTATGGATGATCGTGGCTGACATTCTCGTGTTTGTCGCCATTTATCTGGCGACGCTGATCCTGATTGTTGGCAGCTTTGATCTTTGGGTGGTCGCGCCCTTCATTGGCTGGTTGGCACTCTATACGTTGGCGGTCATTTATTTTGTGCCGCGCTTGGGCAAAGTGGCGCAACAGCAGGCCGATGCGCGTTCGCTCATGACCGGGCGCATCACGGATGCGTACACCAACATTGCCACCGTGAAATTGTTCTCGCACACCAATCGCGAAGCCAACTACGTGCGCTCGGCAATGCAGGACTTCATGGAGACGGTTTATCGCCAGTGGCGCATGATCACTGCATTCGAAGTCGTCAACCAGATATTGAGCGTATTGCTGATCGCCTCCACTTCCGGTGTGACGCTGTGGTTGTGGATGAATGGAAAAATCGGCGTGGGAGCAGTGGCGGCTGCGACCGCGATGGCGCTGCGGCTAAACGGCATTTCGCACTGGATCATGTGGGAATTCGCGGCCTTGTTCGAGCACATTGGCACGGTGCGCGATGGGATGACGATACTTTCCAGACCACACACTGTCACAGACGCCGCCGATGCCAAACCGTTGGCCGTTTCACGCGGCGAGATTTGCTTCGACCACGTGAGCTTCGCGTACGGCACGAAAGAGGCAGCCAACAAAAATGTGATCGACAAACTCAATCTCACCATCCGTGCCGGCGAGAAAATCGGCCTGGTCGGGCGATCCGGCGCGGGCAAATCCACCATCGTCAATCTGCTCCTGCGTTTTTACGATATTCGCGAAGGCCGCATTCTTATCGACGGACAGAATATTGCGCACGTGACGCAGGACAGCCTGCGCACGCAGGTCGGCATGGTCACGCAGGATACGTCGCTGTTGCATCGCTCGGTGCGTGAAAACATTATTTATGGCCGCCCCGACGCGAGCAATGAGGACATGATCAAAGCCGCCAAACGCGCCGAAGCACACGACTTTATTTTGCAGCTCACCGACCCAGCCGGTCGTCGCGGCTACGACGCGCACGTAGGCGAGCGCGGTGTGAAGCTCTCTGGCGGACAACGCCAACGCATCGCAATTGCGCGCGTCAAACTGAAAGACGCGCCGATCCTATTACTCGATGAAGCGACCAGCGCGCTGGACTCCGAAGTAGAAGCCGCGATTCAGGCCAGCCTCTACAAATTGATGGAAGGCAAAACCGTGGTGGCGATTGCCCATCGGCTATCGACGATTGCAGCGATGGATCGGTTGATCGTGCTCGATGAGGGGTGCGTGGTGGAAGAGGGCGATCATCAAAGCCTGCTTAAGCTCGATGGTTTATATGCAAGATTGTGGGCGCATCAAAGTGGGGGATTTCTAGGCGATGCGTTGGACGAGGTAGAGGTGGCGAATGTTGGACGTGTTATCGAGCAAGCGGCGGTGAGTTAGCGGGCACTGCGAGGAGGGATCAACTCACGCAGATCGCCATTTGGTGGGCCTCTCAGGCTGAAAATTGCCAGAAAGGCGCGCCAGTGCTTGATTTCGCTCCCTGGGAACCGCTAAAAACCCCCGTTCGCACCGAGCTTGTCGAAGTGCAGATGAGCGAAGTCATTGATTCAACGTAGTGTGCACAACCCTGCGATAGGCTCAGGGCGAACGGGAGTTGGGTGTTGAGAAGTTCCCCCCGTCCGTGCCACTGCTATTTTGTTTCCGTGCCCAGCGTTTCCGGCAGGGTCCACCAGACAAATGCGCCGAACAGGAACGTCAAACTACCGATATACATGATGGTGTGCAGCCCGTATCGCTGCGCAATCGCACCCGCCAACAGCGCACCGAACAACGACACCACGCGACCCCAGTTGAAAATTGACGCGGCCGTTGCGCGTAAATGCTCCGGATAAAGTTCAGCGAAATAGGGGCCCCAGCAGCATATCGACACCAGCGAGGCGCCATATACAAACCCGACACCGGCCAGCATGACGGGACTCTGCGGCACGTTCATGTACACCACAATGAAAACCGCCGCGAGGAAAAAGCCCCACGCGTTAAAGCGGCGTCCAAATCGATCCGCCGCCAATCCCCACACGATTGCGCCGACCATCGAACCCACATGCATTGCGGTGAGCAGTTTGCCCACCATATCAGCGCCGTAGCCCAGCTCTTCTTTGAGATAAGTGGTGATCCAGCCATTGAAGGCCTGAAACGCGAAAAAATTCAGCCCGCACAGCAACACCAATCGCAGCGTGATTGTCCAGTAACCCTGCGCGAACAGTTCGACGATAGCGAGTTTTTTCGATGCGCCCGCATGGGTGCGTTTGCCACCCCAGGGAAGGAGCACGCGGTCATCTGGAACAACGAGATAGACTACCGCCGCTGCGATGATCGCGCCGATACCGCCGAACACCATCACCAACTGCCACTGATCCGCATAATTGCGCCCGAACCAGGACAGTGCTGCGTCCCCGCCGTTATAAACCAGTTGCACGAGGCCACCGAGCAGGCCGCGAAACGATTGTGAGAACAAACCAACATAGAGGCTCACCGCGCAGCCGAACACGCCACCGAGGAAAAACCCCATCACGAAACGCTGCGCCAGCGCACTGTAAAAACTACTCACGCCGAGTGACGCAATCGACGCGACACCGAATGCCACCGCGATCAGCGCAAAAGTATTGCGCCGACTGTAACGATCCGCGAATTGCGGAATGATGAGCGCGCCGATCAGCGCACCGAACGCTTGCAGGGTATAGAAAGCCGCTACCTGCTCTTTGCTGAGGCCGAGCGACTCGGCCATGTAGGGCCTCAGAAAATTTTCCGTATTCCAGCAAAACGCATAGAACGCATACACGCCCATGAGGGCCGCGAACATCAGCCAGCGGCGGGTCTCGGAGAGATCTTCGGCGCGCACCGGTGCGGTGGTATTCATCCGATTTTTGCCATCACGTCAAAATCCATTTGCAGTAATAAGTCGAGCTGGTCGATAAACACCCAGTTTTCGCGCAATAGATCGCCCTCGCGCCGCCAGAAATCCATCACCCGCATGCTGATGCGGCGTCCGGTCGGCGGCACGCCGAGCCACGGCCCCAAATGTGTCGCCCGCACCGATGGCCAGCCGGTCGAGCCGACGTACGCGCCGTCGCCGATGCGCGCCTTGTGGTCGCCGCCAACACGATCCGGGAACGCTGTGAGGAACGCACGCTGGTGCACATCTTCAAAACCTTTAAGTCTGCGACTGGAGCCGATCCCGGCCGGCCCGTACCACATCATCTGTGGATGCCAGAAGCGTGTCATGCCCATGCTAGGCAGCGTTCGACCGTCGTAGGACATCAGGCCCGCAATCATGGCTTCGACGAGTGCCAGGCTGGCAGTGCTTTCTGCCGGGTCGCGATCCGCAAGAACCACGCCATCCCGCGACGCGGGACCCGGTGCCCGGTCTGTGATGCCCGGACTGTTGGGCAAATCGGTTGGCCACCGTCCGGCCTGACGTATCACATCGAGGATGTCGAGGATCACATAGACCTCGCAGACCTTGCCCGCTTCCAAGCGGCTGAATTCGCCGAAATGGACATTCAGCACACCGCCCGTTGCGGGGATACCCAGCCAATCGTTGGCGAACGTCCCGGTGTAATAGCCGGTCGTGCCAACCCACGAACCATTCTTGAAGTTGCCGGCAATAAGGATGTCGTCGCGCCGCTCGACATCGGGAAGTGCGTTGAGGAAGGGCTCCCAAAACGCCTGCACCACTGCCCGCGAACCCCGATGGTCGTTGATCGGGTGCGGTCCATGCCAGCGGACATCGGCGTGATAAAGATCGCTTAACGCGCCTGGCCACTGCTCTGCGGGGAGTTTCGCAAGTGACGATAACGCGGCGGCATACGCAAGTTTCTGGGATTGCAGGGAACTCATAATATTAGTATCCACCAATTTTTCAGAGCCAGAAAAAGCGAAGGCCGTCGCTCAAGGTTAAGAGGGACGGCCTGTCGCGGCGCAAATGTCAGTACGTTGAAACGCTAGAACGTTTTATAAGTGAGCCTGAATCCAAACGTCCGCGGTGCTGCGGCACTAATCTGCTGGGCACCACCACCGCCCCACACGAAGCGATTGATGGTCTGCTTGTCGGTGGCATTGTCGACAAACATCAACGCGCTCCAGAGCCGGTTGATCTCCCAGTTGAGTTTGAGGTCGACCTTCGCATACTTACCCTGCTTTTCGATCTCTGCGTTGGTCGGTTGGCCGAAATACCCGCTGGAAAAGGTGACGACGGCGAGCGGCATCAGGCGGCACCATTGGGCAGGTCGAATTCATACGAGCCCGTAAATGAACCCTGGTAGCGTGCTGCGTAGGGAACACGTTTGCCCGACAAGTCGCAACCAAACGCTGCGCCCGGCTGCCCCGTACCACCGGTGCCGGGAATGACGCCGCACGAGTAACCGGGTGCGAATACACGCCGCTGGCCAGCCGGCGCAATGGTAACGCCATTGACGACCGTTGCCGCTGTTGCGGATGCATCTGTGACGAGAATGGACGTGCCAAATGGTAGCGCGACATCAGGAAAGCTCGTGTACTTGGCATCGAGCAGCGAGAGCGTGCCGCCTAGTGAAAGCCGATCCGTCGCGCGCCATTCGAGTTCCATTTCCACGCCGTTGGCCTTGGCTTTGGCGGCGTTGAAAATGGTTGAAATCGTCGCCAGTCCAATGGGCACCTGGCGTTGCTCCTGCAGGTTGGTGTATTCGTTATTGAAGGCCGCGATATTGAACTGGAGCGTGTTGTCGAGGAAGCGGTTTTTCGAGCCAATCTCGAATGCTTTTACCTCTTCCGGGAGGAAGGTACGCGCCGCTTCTACCGCCTGGCCGGAGTTAAAGCCGCCGGAGCGAAAGCCCGTCGAATAAGAGGCGTAAAGCAGTTGCTGCTTGCCCAGTTTGTAATCTACTGCCGCACGCCCGGTCGATTTGGTAAATTTCTTTTCGTCGTACGTGGCCCCGAGAAGCACAGTGGGGTCTGCGGGATCGCAGTAAAACCCTGGGCCCCGTGCCGGTACGCAGTTTGTAAAGCCCTTCGACCCGAAGGATGAATTCGCTGGTCCGGGCGTGGCGAAGGTAATGAGCGTGGCATCACGCGCGCCAGCTGCATTGCGCGGTGCGATCGAGTTGGTGTTGGCGAAACGGAAGTTCTTCTTGTCCTCGGTCGTGCGGCCACCGAGTGTGAACGTCAACCGATCCGTCGCTTTCCACGAAAACTGCGCGTACAAAGCGCTGGATTCTGTTTCGGCGACCGGGTCGTCAAAGAATGCGCCACCGTTTTGCGGGAGCGTCAGTGGTGCCGACAGCGCCGACGAGCGGATGATGCGCGGCTGTTGCACGCTGTAGAGCGTGCCACGCAATTTGTCCTTGAAGTAGTAGTACCCCGCCACGTAGCCAAGCGGTCCGCTACCTCCGGACAAAATCTGCAATTCTTGCGAGAAGGTCTTCGCGGTCGTGAGTTGGTAATCGATAAAGACCTGTGAGGCGGACATGTCCGAGTCAGCCGTGCGCTCCACCTTGAAATCGGCGTAACCAGAGATGGACTTCAAGGTAAATGCGTCGAATTTATACGCCAGATCGAGCGCTGCGCTCTTGTCTGTCAGTTTTTGGAAAGACTGGTAATTGGTGTCGATGCGGTAGGCATTGCCGGCTGCGTGGATCGGAATACCCAAATCCACACCCGTACCGGCCGCGCCAGCGCCAGTGCCAGCACCTGCGCCAACCGTGCGGGTGCAATCGGTCACGCCGTCACGGTTGCCGCCGCGCACGTTGAGCGTGAGCAATGAGGCGTTAAAGAGCTGCTGGCAGGAAGCGCGATCAATATAGGTTCCGCCCTGCTTGTAGCCGAATGCGGAGCCGCCATTGCCGCCGCCGTCGGTACCATCGGCGCGAAAGGTGGCATCGAATCGGTCATTCGGTTTGAAGCGGACCGACACGCGACCATATTTCAAATCCTGGTCGAACAAGTCGGCGTCAGGGTTGAAATCGTTCTTCACATAGCCGTCTGACTTGTCGTATGCACCAACCAGCCGGATGGCGACCGTATCGCTGGCCGGAATATTGAGCACGCCTTCGACACGGGTCTTTTTGAATGAGCCGAGCATCACACTTGCCGAAGACTGAAATTGCTTCAGGATCGGTTCATTGGTAATGATGGAGATGTTGCCGCCAAAGGTGTTGCGTCCATACAGTGTCCCCTGCGGGCCGCGCTGGATTTCTACCCGGGCAATATCAACGAAGCCCGACAGCGCCTGCTGTGACCGCGATTTGTAAACACCATCGACAAAGTAGCCAATGGTGGTATCGCCGTTGACCGCGACGTTCTCAGTACGCACGCCACGCATCGCCGGACGCGCATCAGTACCGGAGCGACCAAAAGTGAAGCCCGGCGACATGCCTTCCATCTGCGAAATATCGATGATATTGCGCTCCGCCAGCTGGTCGCCGGTCACGGCTGTTACCGACACCGGTACCTCCTGCTTGTTTTCGGCCCGACGTTGCGCCGTCACGACGATTTCTTCAAGCGCGGCCGATTTCGGCGGCGGCACTGGATTGGGTGGCGTCTGCGCAAGCGCGATACCAAAGCCGTTGGCGGCGCTCAACGCTGCGGCGATCTGAATGACCAGTTTTTTGCGGGGCCACATCTTCATTGTCTCTCTCCCTGTACCGTTGTGAAACGTCGGCTACTTCCACATCGACGTTACTCTTTTTGAACTCCCTGTTGCAATCCGAATGTTGTAGCACTGTGTACTTCGCATTCAAGCAGGATTGCGCTGAATTGAACTGTAAAAATACAGTTTTTACTTGATCCACATAAAAATATAGCAGCATTTGTGCATTCGCAGTCAATTTTTGCACCTTTCTTACCCATGCTGTTGCATTGGAGCAACAATGCTGCACGGGCATCAGATAGTCGGCACTCCTGCGCAGCGCCCATCATCACCATCTCCCCGTCGTTGGCCGTGACTCAGGATACCTATACAGGCTCAATGCGACAGAACTGCCGCGACTGCTGAGAACAGATTCTTCGGGTTTTCAAGTGACGGAATCAACGCGATTCGCTGGCCGAATCCATGCGCTTGGGCACTGTCGTACATAAAGCGTAGCGCCGAGAAATCCTCCAGTGCGAAGCCGACTGAATCAAATACGGTGACCTCGGTGGCGGTCGTGCGAGCCGCCGCCTGCCCGGTGAAAACTTGCCAGATTTCGGTCACTGGAAAGTCTGCCGGCATCTGCTGAATTTCGCCCTCGATGCGAGATTGCGGCGCGTACTCCACGAAGACGTTCGCCTGCTTCAGGATATCGGCATGCAGTTCGGTTTTGCCGGGACAATCGCCGCCGACGGCATTGATGTGTACACCCGGGGCGATCATGTCTGGCGTGAGGATAATCGCCTGCGTCTTGTCGGCGGTCACGGTGGTGATGATGTCGGCACTGCGCGCGGCATCGCCTGCACTTTCACACATTACTATTTTGAAGCCGAAAGGTTGCAGGTTCGCCACCAGTTTGGCCGTCGCATCGCGATCCACGTCGTAGAGTCGCAGCGTATCAATACCGATCAGGTACTTGAACGCAAGCGCCTGAAATTCACTTTGCGCACCGTTGCCGATCAGCGCCATGCTACGGCTGTCCTGGCGAGCCAGCGATTGCGCGGCGAGTGCCGACATCGCGGCGGTTCGCAGCGCCGTGGTGATCGTGAGCTCAGAGAACAAGAGTGGCGAGCCGGTGTTAACGTCGGCATAGACGCCGAACGCCATGACGGTTGAAAGGCCGAGGTCTGTGTTCTGGGGATGACCGTTGACGTACTTGAATGCGTAGCGGTGATTATCGGAGACAGGCATCAGCTCAATCACGCCGAACTCGGAATGGTTGGCAACGCGCACCGATTTGTCGAAATCCGCCCAGCGCGAAAAGTCCTCATGGATATTGGCAGCGATACGTCTCAGCGAAAACTCTAGCCCGACTTTGCGCACGATCCGAGCGGCTTCCGGGGCGCTCACGTAGAGCGTTCCGCTGCTGGAGAATTGATCGACGGCGGAATTGTTCATGGTGAACGAGGCAACATTGTCTGAGCAGATCGATTGACTAAAATCGCATTCTGCTGCTAAAGGGCTCGCGGGCTATCTCCCAGAAGGCAATTGATTCGGCCCGCCAATTATTGGTCGTTACCCGCGCCGGATGCCCCGCAAAGGACACCCGGCGGCAATCGGCGTTGCTCAGAACCTGTAGCCCGCAGTGATACCGTAAGTCCGCGGTGGCGCGAAGTTCACCAACAGTGCCCGATGGCTGGAATAGACGGCGCGGGTGATGATCGCCTTGTCTTCGATGTTGTTGACGTATGCCTGAATGCGGAAGTTGCTATCCGCTGTCCGGTAAGTTAGCCGCAGATCGGTCTTGGTATAGGAATCGTTCTTACCGTAATCGGGCGTGAGGTCGGTGAGGATGTAACCGGAGTTGTAATAGGTCTGGATCTCCGGCGTCAGCGTGCCCGCGCCGCCCAAGCTGATGTCATAGGAAGCGCCGATCTGGAACGTGTGCTTGGGCGAAAAAGCTTTGCGCGAGGTATACCGCGTCCCGTCGCGACCGGTGCCGGCAACGACATAGAGGAATTGCGGCACGCCGCCGACGACGATCTGGGCGCCGTTGGGGTCGAGCACGGGAATGAAGCGATTAGGATCGGTGCGCGGATTGGGGAACGGCGTGCCTTGCACACCGTTTGCCTCACCCGTCGACGCGATGCAGCTCGGCGTAATTCCGCAGAAGCCTGCCGCCCCGCCGAAGTTGAAGGTGTTGACGGCATACTCGAGTTCTTTCGCGTCCAGCCAGTTGTAAGCGGCCGTCAAGCGCAATTCCTTCGTCGGCCGGAACACGGCATCGAGATCGACACCATAGGCACGATCCTTGCCGATGTTCTGAATAAGTGAGGTGACGCTGGTCAGCGGAGCATTGGGATTGGGGATCGAGGTCTGCGCTTGGAGATTGCGATAGTCATTTCGGAAAAAGGCCGCGTTGAGCGTCAATTTATTGTTGAACAAGGTGTTCTTCGTCCCTACTTCGAATGCTGAAACCTTTTCCGGTGCGAAGGGCAACAAGGTCGGAACGCCGTTGATCGCCACCGGCCCCGTGTTGAAACCGCCGGCATGCGTCCCGGTCGAAAAGCTGGCATAGATCATGTGGTCGCGATCAAACTTGTAGTCCACCGCCTGACGGTAGTTGGAATAGTTGTAGGTGGTGTTACCGCATACGAAGTTGTAGGCCTGCGCGACCGCCGTCGGCGATGCCGAGACCGAAGCCGGATTCGCCGCAACGAAACCACCACAGCTGTAATCGACGGGGTCATCAATACTGTGCGCGAAATAAGCGCCGGGCCCAGTTGGGCTGGTGTTGAAGCGCGATGACAGCAGGGTCTTCTTGTCGCTGGTGTAGCGCAGTCCCGACGTAAGCGTCAGCTTGTCGAAGAACGTATACGACAATTGGCCATAGCCGGCAACCGAGCGGGTCTTCTGCTGCTGCGTGCTAAAGCTGTCGAACCCGGTCGTCTGATTGAAGCCGGTTCCCGAAGGAGCAAAGGTGAAGCCGAAGGGAAAGTACTGTTGTCCCGTCGGCGCGGTTGCGGTGACGTAAGCGCGGTTGACGTTGGTGACGCTGCGATCGCGGGCGATGTCATCGAAATAATAGCCGCCAGCAATCCATTGCAGCGGGCTCGCGTCATCGTTCGACAGGATCTGCAGTTCCTGCGTGAGCGTCTTCGTGGAGGTCTGCTGATATGAAAAATTTAGCAGCACTGGCGTGAGGCTGCCGCCGGTGCGAATGATATCGAAATCCGTGTAGCTGGTGATTGAGCGCAGCCGCACCGGCCCTGCGTCGTAGCTGATGGTGCCGCCATACTGCTGCTGCGAGCCCTTGCGGAAGATGTCGCCCGCATAGTTCACCTTGTAGGGGTCAGCAAGCGTGGGAATACCGATGTCTGCGCCATTTACATCGGGAATGCCGTCGCGAAAACGCGTGTCGATGGGCAATCCGATGCCGGTCCAGCTATTGCCGTTGAAGCCGTTCGGAAGTTGATAGGTTACGCCGTTGTAGGTCAACGGCTGGCCTGGGGCCCGGATCAAGCTCGGATCGACCAGCGTACCAAGAATCTTATAGCCAAACCCTCCCAAACCCTGACCACCGAGATCCAGATACGAACCGCGCAATACCACTTCGAGCCCAGGGATGGAAGACGGCGCAATTCGCAGTGTGCCGCGAAGAAATTTCTGCTCCTCGCCGCCCAAATCGTTGCCCGTGCCAATGTTCTTTACATAACCGTTGGACTTCTCCGCGAGACCGGCAATCCGCAACGCCACGCCCTCTGCCAACGGAATATTCAGGAAGCCTTCGAGCCGGCTTTGCTTGTATTTGCCGAAGAGGGTATCGACACCGCCTTCGAATTTGTCGGTAGGCGCGGCGGAATGGAAAACGATATTACCGCCGAAGCTGTTGCGACCATACAGCGTGCCCTGCGGTCCCTTCTGCACTTCGACGCGCGCCAGATCGACGATCGGCGGAACCTGGCTGGTACGCGACTGGTAAATGTCGTCAACATAAATACCGAATCGCGGATCGGCGTTGGTCGTGACGATCTCGGTGTACGTACCGCGCATCGCCGGTCGCAGATCCGATCCGGAACGCCCCATCCGCACGCCGGGAACGAGTTGCTCCAGCCGATCAACAGTGGTGACGTTGGCGTTTTTGATTTGAGCGCCAGTTATCGCCGAAATCGACAGTGGCACCTCCTGCAAAGGCTCCGCGCGACGCTGAGCGGTTACGGTGACGACCTCGACCGTATCGGTTTCCGCGCCGCTTTTCGCGGCATCCTGTGACTGGACTTTCGGCGCAGCTTGCGCCTGGACGACGGTCGCTGCAGGGAACAAGCAGATTGGGACGGAGGACAACAGAAGCGCACGAAGCTGATTGGAACGGGTCGACTTGATCATCATTGAACTCCCTCAAAAATGTTGGCCAGATGGTCACTCATATTAGTTGCAAACGCAGTCAAAAGCAACATACTATGTATCATATTGATTTTATTATAGTTTGTAAATAAATTGAGACAAAAAACAGCTCAACTTACGACCATACATGCAAACGCATTCAATCCCGGAGCCGGGACAGCGAAGGGTCAACAAAAAAACGCAGGTCATCCAGAATATCGAGGCCCATCTGCGCGAGGAGGTGCGGCACGTCGATCATCACCCAGTTGTCGACGATCTTGCCGGCGCGATCAAGCCGATACCAATCGGCGACGCGCATCTCGACCTTGCGTCCGCTCGGCGGAAGCCCGAGCCACTGCCCGCCCGTGTGCGTCGCATAGATCGATGGCCAGCCCCCGGTAACGGCAAACAGACCGTCACCGATGCGGGTGTAATGGCCGGGTGCGTCCTCGGGCCCTTCAGCATTGCGCGCGATGCCGGAACGATCCGGAAATGCCTTGAGAAAGAGCGCACCGTGAAAGTCCCGGAAGCCCCGCATGCGGCGCATGGAGCCGATGCCCGCCGGGCCATACCAATTCATATTTTCGTGCCAGTGATGACTGTGGCGGCCAGCGGAAGTGGTCTTACTCAGCGCTTCGCCGGGCTTGGGCAGGCTCAGCTGCATCTCCCGCACGATCGCCATGGTCAGCGCGCCGCGCTCGGGATCGACGCTGTCAAGCGTCGCGCCACTGTCGATCGGCGGTAGCGGCCATTGGTCGGCCGTGCCCGGCATCGGCCGCAGCGGATAATATCCGGCTTGCCGCATCAGATCGACAATATCGAGCAGGATGTAGGCCTTGACGAACTTGCCATCGCGGACGATCGCATTGAACCCGAAGCGCAAAAAGGCCAGATTATGCGTCGGCGGAATGCCCAGCCACGGTGCCTCAAACGACCCCATGACATGGCCGAGCGTGCTCACTTGTTCGCGCCCCT
>JAYURJ010000302.1:0-22158 GCA_043756275.1 Betaproteobacteria bacterium
GCCGGCTTCTTCGTCGGTGCTGTTGAGCACGTCGAGGTTGTCTTCCAGCGCTCCCATCCACGGGTTCATCTTTTCTTCTTCGGTGCCCGGCAGGAAACCGATATCTTCACCGACCGGCACCGTGACGCGGGTGATGATGATTTCGGAATAAACCTTGTGCTCCAGCGTCTGCATCAGCGCAGACGCAAGCGTGAGCAAGGTCTTGCCGGTGCCAGCCTGTCCGAGCAGTGTGACGAAATCAACTTCCGGATCCATCAGTACATTAAGCGCAAAATTCTGCTCACGATTGCGCGCAACAATGCCCCAGATATTGTTTTTCTGGTGCGTGTAGTCCTTGAGTGTTTTGAGTACAACCGTTTTGCCCTCCTGTGCAGCGACGATGGCGTAGAACGGCTTATCCTCATCCTGATAAACGAATTCGTTCACGCTTAGTGTCGGCACCAGCGGACCTTTCACGCGATAGAGCGTGCGGCCATGTTCCTGCCAGGATTCAATATCCTTGCCGTGCTTGTCCCAGAAATCTTTAGGCAGCTCACGCATGCCGGTGTAGAGAAGGTCGGTATCCTCCAGCACCTTGTCGTTGAAATAATCTTCTGCCGCGACACCAATGGCGCGCGCCTTGATGCGCATGTTGATGTCTTTGGACACCAGCACCACGCTACGTTTCGGATTATGGTGTTGCAAGTCAAGGGCGACGGCCAGAATCTGGTTGTCGGCCTTGCCGCTGTCGGGCAGGGCACTTGGGAATTCCACGCTGACCGGACGTGTTTGCAACATCAGGCGACCGGAGGCCTGCTTGGTGCCCAGGTCCTTCAACGGCACGCCGTTTTCGATGTCACTTTCCTGACTCGATACGATCTCATCCAGAAACCGCGTCGCCTGACGTGCGTTGCGCGCGACCTCTGTCATTCCCTTCTTGTTGTTGTCCAGTTCTTCCAACGTGATCATTGGCAGATAGATATCGTGCTCTTCAAAACGAAACAGCGATGTCGGATCGTGCATGAGCACATTGGTATCGAGCACGAAAATTTTTGTCGTGCTGATTTTGGGGGAAGGGGCTTTGCTGTTTCCGGGTCTGGGGGCCAAGTCGTTTTCCTCTATGGATAGTCACAAAACATGCACTGAACTACTTACCCGCAATTCACGACAGTGAATTCGGCACTTTTCACCCTCTCCTTTGGGAGAGGGTTGGGGTGAGGGGTTGAGCATTTCCCTTTGATCCCGAACGGAATGCTCAATCAAAAGTGAAAAACCCTCTTAGAGCTAAGCGCTCGAAGAGGGTTGATCGAATGTGGTGGACTCAAGTCTTAGGGTCGAATGTGGTTGCGGCTGTGTAGGCAATTGACTGTATTAGAGTACTCAAAAACATTATGCCACGCTTTTTGTGACACTTTTTGCAGCGAGCAATACGGCGGCGGCATGGCCATCGACCTTCACGTCGCGCCACTCCTGCACGATCTCATTATTGCGGCCCATCAGAAAAGTCGAGCGTTGAATGCCCATCACCTTTTTACCGTACATGTTTTTCTCTTTGATGACGTCAAAGATTTTGCAGAGCTTCTCGTCGCTGTCTGACAGCAGATCAAATGGGAACTTCATGTTCGCCTTGAATTTTTCGTGGCTTGAGATCGAATCACGCGACACGCCAAATACCTTGACCCCAGCGCGTTGAAATTCATCATGCAAATCGCGGAATTGCTCGCCCTCCAAAGTGCAACCCGGGGTCGCGTCCTTGGGGTAAAAATAGAGGACGTAGTGATAGCCCCTGAAGGCGGCACTCGCAAAGCGTTGGTTGCCCGTAGCGGGAACTTCAAAATCGGCGACAGATTGATTTGGCATTCAAGATCCTTGGAAAAAATTGATGATGCTCAAACTCAAACGTTCAGGCAGCTTGTTTGAAATCAATCAACGAGGGCAAAAAAGGTCTGCCTTGCACTAATAATGAGCCACTGCGGCCTGGCACAGTTCCGCGATCTGCGGTGAAGTAGGGCAGATGCGCGCGGTTCAGATGTCGATAGACCGTATCGGTCGAGACGAGTTCATATTCCTGCTCGCGCCAACCGCTGAGCAGCTTTTCAAACACAGGCAATAGCCGCATGCCCTCCAGTTCCGCATGCAGCGTAAATACATGCGCAGTCATCGGTTCCCGCGATCCCGCAATGACAGGCGATGGGGCTGCTGTAATGGCGAGCAACCGTTCGTGGACGTTCGATTCGGTGCAGGTATCGAGCCCAATCAACTCGTCGAGCGTCGGCAGCGTGGTTGGAATCTGCGGGCAATCGATGATCTCCGCGTTGATCACGGGAAAGTGTGGAACTGCAACGGGCAGCAAAGCGCGGCCATCGGAGCAATAGTCGAATCCCATTTCCTGCGTCAGGCGAAGAGCATGGCTGGACATTTGCCAGCCAGCCGCGCCGTGGGTTCGAGCGGGAAGTTTGAAAATTTCCGTAAAGCGTTCCTGCGCACGTGACATTTCGCGTCGTGTCCAATCGGCGTTTTCGTGTTCGACCCCGTCCTGCCATTTGACATGATCCCAAGTATGAATGCCGACCTCGAAGCCCTCATCTCGCGTCTTTTGCATGATGCCGGCACAGTTTCTACCAATGTCCGGGCCGGGCAGCAGGGTGCCATACAAGAGCGTGGGAAAACCGTAGTGCGAGACCACCGAGGTGCGCTTCACTTTGCCCAGAAAGCCTTTACGAAACAGGCGCTTGATCGCCCGGCCTGTGTGGTCGGGACCTAAGCTAAACAGAAACGTAGCGCCAGCACCGTGTTTTTTGAGCACGTTGATCAGCGCCGGGACACCAACTTTCGTTCCCTTGAGCGTATCGACATCAATTTTGAGCGCGAGATATTTTTTTGTTTTGGTCATGCTTCTTTCCTGTGTGACAAATATACCGCAACGGCGAGACGCGCTATTGAACCGTGTTGTTAAAATGCCCACATGACACACGACATTGATGAGCCGCGCCATCCACTCACCCCATATGACCTGATCGGCGGGGAGGATCAGGTACAAAAGCTGGTGGGGCGCTTTTATGACTTCATGGATGAAGACCCGGACTTTTTCCAAATACGCAAACTGCATCCGCTGTCACTGGACGGGTCGCGCGCGAAACTATTCAAATTTTTGATGGGCTGGTTGGGTGGCCCACCGCTATATGAGCAGGAATATGGACATCCGCGTTTGCGGGCACGGCATTTGCCGTTTGCGATTGCGTCCGTCGAGCGCGATCAGTGGCTCGCCTGCATGGCGCGTGCAATGGCCGAGATTGGTGTGGAAGCAGGGCTGCAAAAGCGCCTTGGTCAGTCATTTTTTCAAACGGCTGACTGGATGCGCAACACCGAGGGTTAATGTGGTGTAAATAAGGTCGACAAGGACGGACCGGAGCCGGTGCGCTAAAACATTGAAAGATTTGGATTGTCATAGAGAAAATAGGGCGGTCGTGGTAAACTTTCAGGTTACCTAAATCCTCCTGTTTTTCTTTCCACACCACTTTCCACATCCGCCTCTCTTTTTGAAAGCAATTCATGTCTCGCGCGTTACGTAACATCGCCATCATCGCCCACGTTGACCACGGCAAAACCACGCTGGTCGACAAACTCCTGCACCAGGCGGGTTCATTTGCAGCACACCAGCACATCGCCGAGCGGGTGATGGACTCCAACGATCTTGAAAAAGAGCGCGGCATCACGATTCTCGCCAAGAACACCGCCATCGATTACGAAGGCGTGCATATCAACATCGTCGATACCCCCGGCCATGCCGATTTTGGTGGTGAAGTCGAGCGGGTGTTGTCGATGGTCGATAGCGTTTTGCTGCTGGTTGACGCAGTCGAAGGCCCGATGCCGCAAACGCGTTTCGTGACCAAGAAAGCGCTGGCACTGGGCTTGCGCCCCATCGTGGTGGTGAACAAGATTGATCGTGACGGCGCACGCCCGGACTGGGTGGTCAATCACACGTTTGAGTTGATGGATAAGTTGGGCGCGACCGAAGCGCAACTCGATTTTCCGATTGTGTATGCATCAGCGCTGAACGGCTGGGCCACGCTTGACTATAAGCAGCCAACGACCGATATGCGGGCGCTGCTCGACACCATATTGAAGAATGTTCCCGAGCCGGACGCTGATAGCGAAGGCTCGCTCCAGTTGCAGATTTCAGCGCTCGATTATTCAAGCTATGTCGGTCGTATCGGCATCGGCCGTATCCGCCGCGGCAAGATCAAATCCGGCTCGGATGTGATGCTGCTGGTTGGTGACAAACCGCCAAAACGTGTGCGTGTTAATCAGGTGCAAAGTTTTCAGGGCTTGAATAAAGTGCCGATGGAAGTCGCAGAAGCGGGCGAAATCGTCCTGATCAACGGTATTGACGATCTCTCCATCGGCTGCACTATCGCCAGCACCGAAAATCCGGAAGCGCTGCCATTGCTGGGTGTGGATGAGCCGACATTGACGATGAATTTTCAGGTCAATACGTCGCCGTTTGCAGGACAAGAAGGCAAGTTTGTTACGTCGCGCCAGATTCGCGAGCGTCTCGACAAGGAATTGCTGGTCAACGTCGCATTGCGCGTGGAAGAAACCGAAGACACTGATGTTTTCCTCGTCTCCAGGCGCGGTGAATTGCACCTGACGATTCTGCTGGAGAACATGCGCCGCGAAGGTTACGAACTGGCCGTCGGCAAGCCGCGTGTGGTGATGAAAGACGTCGATGGCGAGCAATGCGAGCCATACGAAATGCTGACGGTTGACGTCGAGGACACCAATCAGGGTGTCGTGATGGAGGCGTTGGGACAGCGTAAAGCTGACCTGTTGGATATGGTGCCTGACGGGCGTGGCCGGGTGCGACTCGATTATCGTATTCCAGCCCGTGGTCTGATCGGTTTCCAGACCGACTTCATGAATATGACGCGTGGCACCGGCATCAAAAGCCATGTGTTTGATGAGTACGCACCGCTGCGTGGCGATTTACCTTCACGTCGCAATGGCGTGCTGATTTCAGGCGAGCAAGGCGAAGCAGTTGCCTACGCGCTATGGAAATTGCAGGATCGCGGCCGCATGTTTGTGTCGCCGGGCGAGCGTTTGTACAACGGCATGGTCATCGGCATCCACAGCCGCGACAACGATCTGGTGGTCAATCCGATCAAGGGGAAGCAGCTCACCAACGTGCGTTCGTCGGGTACTGACGAAGCCGTCGCGCTGGTGCCGCCGATCCAGTTGTCGCTGGAAAGCGCGATCGAATTTATCGACGACGATGAATTGGTCGAAATTACACCGAAGAATGTCCGTATCCGCAAACGTTTTCTGCTTGAACACGAGCGCAAGAAGGCAAGTCGAGAAGCGGCTTAAAATTTGTCAAGAGTGAGCATGGGTGCGGTAGTTCAGGCATAAACGGCTGAAAAGCCGCACCAGTACTAGAGGTAGGTATTGCCGATGGATGTTCAAACACTGGTTGTTCTGCTTTTAATTGCAGCTGCGTAGGTTGGGTTAGGCGTAGCCGTAACCCAACACGGTCTGGGCAATAGCCACCGTTGTTGGGTTACGACGCTTCGCGTCTAACCCAACCTACTTGGTTACTAGAGGTATGCATTGCCGATGGATGTTCAAACACTGGTTGTTCTGCTCGTAATTGCAGTCGCCGCGTTGGCGGGTGCAGTGATTTGGCTGGGGCTTTCATTATCGAGCGCTCTCAGAAAGCATGATCCGCGATTGATCGATGCGGCTCAGGAAGCGCGCCACCGCGCGATGCTTACCGATTTGGCCGATGGCCTTGCCAAGCAAGGCGAGCGCATTTACAGCAGCCAACACGATGCCACCGAACGTTTGCGCCAATCTCTTTCCACCTTGCAGTTAGAGCAGTCCCAAAATCTGGCTGGCAATCGCGAAGAGCTAATCAAGCAACTCGCGCATTTGAATCTTGAATTGCAGCAACGCCAGGATGCACTCAAAGCGGCGATGCTTGGTGGCACGCTGGCGAAATTGAGCGAGCAGGGCTTGGCTCAACAGCAATCGATTGAAGCCACCATGCGTCTGGTCACCGGCCAGATCACCGCCACCATCGATGGCCTCACCAAATCCACCGACACCCGGCTAGCCGAAATTGGCGGCAAGGTAAACGAGCGTCTCGATGAAGGGTTCAAGAAAACCAACGAGACATTTGTCAGCGTGATGTCGCGCCTTGCGACGATAGACGAGGCGCAAAAGAAGCTTGATGGCCTGACCACCAACGTCGTGAGCCTTCAGCAATTGCTCGGCGACAAACGTTCGCGCGGCGCGTTTGGCGAAGTGCAACTTGAAACCATCATTCGCAACGTGTTGCCAGAATCATCCTTCGAGTTTCAGTACAGCTTTGCCTATGCCGGTCACGACGTGCGTGCCGACTGCGTGTTGAAATTGCCCGAGCCGGTGGGCCTGATTGCGGTGGACTCGAAGTTTCCGCTGGAAAATTACGAGCGCATGATATCGGATGGCCCTGATCGGGCGTCGCCGGCGATGTTCAAGATCGATGTCAAGAAACATATCGAGGCCATCGCATCCAAATACATCATTGCCAACGTGACATCCGAGGGCGCGGTCATGTTTATCCCCGCTGAAGCGGTGTTCGCGGAAATCCATGCGCACCACCGCGATCTGGTCGAATTCGCGCAGATTCGCCGCGTCTGGATCGTCTCGCCGACCACGATGATGGCGGTGCTCAATACCGTTCGCGCGGTGTTGAAGGACGTTGAGACACGCAAGCAGATTCACATCATCAAGGACGAATTAGGCAAACTGGGCAAGGAGTTTTCGCGTTTTGATGAACGCATGAAAAAACTGGCCGATCACATTCGTCAGGCCAATGAAGATGTCAAAGACGTTGCGGTCACCAGCAAGAAAATCAGCGACCGGTTTGCCTCCATTGAAAAGGTTGAACTGGACCATCCAAAACTTGTTGATGACGCATCCAAACCCAGCCTCACACTGGTCAAATCGGACCCTGACTCCTGAATTCAACTTTGCGCATATATCCCATGAAAAAATCCCTGCTCATCCTCTCGGCACTCGTGTCTACGACTCTTCTGGCGCAAACCATGACCGCACCACCCACTCGCAAAGGCGATCAAGTTGATGTCTACCATGGCACCAGCGTAGCTGATCCTTACCGATGGCTGGAAGACGACAACAGCGAAGAAACCAAGGCATGGGTTAAAGCGCAAAACGCGGTCACCGAAAAATACCTGGCCTCGCTTCCACAGCGCGAACCCGTCAAAAAACTCTACAAAGATCTGTACAACTTTGAAAAATTCGGCACGCCCCTCAAGGAGGGCGGCCGGTATTTTTATACCCGTAACGACGGGTTGCAGCAGCAAGCTGTGCTGTACATGGTCAAGTCGTTGAATGACGCGCCCACGGTCGCACTTGACGCCAACACGCTGTCGAAAGACGGTACTGTCGCTACCACTGGCACGGTTGTCAGCCGAGACGGCAAGTATCTCGCTTACGGCATCGCCGGTGCCGGTTCGGATTGGCAGGAATGGAAAGTGCGCGATCTTGGCACGGGTATAGATTTGCCGGATGTCATCAAGTGGGTAAAATTTTCCACCGCTGAATGGACGCCCGATGGCAAAGGATTTTTCTATTCGCGTTACGACGCGCCCTTGGCCGGTGCCGCGCTGACGGGCAGCAATTACTTCCAGAAACTCTATTACCACCGTCTTGGCACCGAACAGGCCAGCGATGTCCTCGTTTTTGAAAACAAAGAAAAGAAAGAATGGGGCTTCGGCGCGTCTGTGAGTGACGATGGCCGCAATCTGCTGATATTTGTGTGGCAAGGTGCGGGCCGCAAGAATGGCCTGCTGTGGATGCCATTGAAAGACGGCAGTTTTTCCGCCTCCTCGAACGTCGCACCCACGCCGATCACGCTTGAGTTCGATGCCGAGTACTCGCCCGTCGGCATGAGCGGTAATACGCTGTGGGTAAAGACGGATCTCGATGCCCCAAAGGGTCGTATCGTCGCGATCAATCTCGCCAAATTGGCGCGCGCGAACTGGAAAACCATCGTGAAAGAGCGCAAGGAAACGCTGACCGGCGCCAGCGCCGTGGGCGGTCATTTGTTCGCGCAATACTTGAAAGATGCGGCCGCTGAAGTACGCGAGCATGCTGCGGACGGGAAATTCATTCGTGCCGTGAAATTACCGGGTGTGGGTTCGGCGGGTGGCTTTGGCGGGCGCTTCAATCAGCACGAGACTTTTTTCAATTTCACTAGTTTGACCACGCCCGGCGAGATCTATCACTACGACGTAAAATCGGGTACGGCAACACTTTTCAAGCGACCGAAGACAGCATTCAAAGCGACAGAATTTGTCACCCGTCAGGCGTTTGTGACCAGCAAGGACGGCACCAAGGTCCCTATTTTTATCGCGCACAAAAAAGGCATCAAGCTCGATGGCAGTAATCCGACCCTGCTATATGGCTACGGCGGATTCAATATTAGCGAAACGCCAACCTATCGGGTCACCGCTGCAGCGTGGATGCAGATGGGCGGCATTTATGTTACGACCTGCCTGCGCGGCGGCGGCGAATACGGTGCCCAGTGGCACGACGCCGGCGTCAAGCTGAACAAGCAAAACGGTTTCGATGACTTCATCGCGAGCGCTGAGTGGTTGATCGAAAATAAATATACCTCGCCAGCAAAGCTGGCGATCAACGGCGGCTCCAATGGCGGCCTGCTGGTGGGCGCGGTATTGAATCAACGACTGGAATTATTTGGCGCGGCGGTGCCGGAAGTCGGCGTGATGGATATGTTGCGTTTCCAAAAATTCACCATCGGCTGGGCATGGATACCCGAATATGGCTCCTCTGACAAAGCCGACGAATTCAAGGCTCTGTACGCTTATTCGCCCTTGCACAACGTCAACCGCGGCAAATCCTACCCGCCGACCATGGTCATGACCGCCGATCACGATGATCGCGTCGTACCCGCACACAGCTTCAAGTACGTGGCCGAAATGCAGGAGGCAGCGACCGCAACAACACTTGGCCGCGCGGGCGCAACCGGGCCCATCCTCGCCCGCATTGAGACGCAAGCTGGACACGGTGCTGGAACGCCGACGTCAAAAATCATCGACGAGCGCGGTGACTTGCTCGCCTTTGTTGCCAACGCGTTGAAGATTGAGGTGAAGTAACAGTGCTTCGTACCCGCTCTGCCTGCGAAGCGAAGATTCATTTCTGCTAAATTGTCGACATGAAAATCATCGGCATCGCAGGCTATTCCGGCAGCGGCAAAACTACCTTGATCGAAAAGGTCATTCCGCTGCTCGTCAAAGAGGGATTTCGTGTCTCGCTGATCAAGCACGCGCATCATGAATTCGACCTCGACCATCCGGGCAAGGATTCGCATCGTCATCGCATGGCAGGTGCGAGTGAAGTGCTGATTACATCGAGCAATCGCTGGGCGATGATGCATGAGTTGCGCGGTGCAACCGAGCCGACACTCGAAGAACAGCTCGCGCTTTTTGCGCCTTGCGATGTGGTGATTGTAGAGGGCTGGAAACATCACGCGATGCCAAAAATTGAAGTGCATCGCAAGCTTTCCGAAAAGCCTCTCCTGTTTCCAGAAGACGCTTCCGTGATTGCGGTGGCCAGCGATGAATCACTTGCAACTGGTCTGCCGCAGTTTGATCTCGACGATGCGGAGGCGGTGACCAAATTTATTATTAAATATTTGGGCCTGCGCAAGGCCGTAATTCATGTTGTGAAATGATGCTAAATGTTTTGTATTTTGCCAGTCTGCGCGAATCCTTCGGCATCGCGAACGAAAGCATCGCGCTACCTGTCCCAGCGAGCGTGAGTGCGCTCATTGCCGCGCTGCGCGCGCGGGGCGGTGCTTGGTCTGATGCGCTGGGACCAGAAAAACGCTGGCGGGTCGCGGTCAATCAGGAGATGGCGACAATGGAGTCGACGCTACATGCAGGTGATGAAGTCGCCATATTTCCCCCCGTCACGGGTGGATGATTCACCGGTCACGGGTGAGGGCGATGCCAACCATACGTGTACAAACTGAAGATTTCGATCTGGGCGCTGAAGTGAACGCGCTACGATCAGGCAACGCCAAAATCGGCGGCATTGCCGCATTCGTTGGTCTGGTGCGCGACATTAACGATGGTGCCGGGGTATCAACGCTCACACTCGAACACTATCCATCAATGACCCAAAAAGCCCTTGCCAGTATCGTTGAGCAGGCAACAGCGCGTTGGGATGTGATCAATGTTACCGTCATCCACCGCGTCGGTGAATTAAAGCCCACCGATCAGATCGTGCTGGTGGTGGTTGCCAGTGGACATCGGGCCGATGCCTTTCAAGCCTGCGAATTCATCATGGATTACCTGAAAACGCAGGCACCATTTTGGAAAAAAGAATCCACGCCGCAAGGCGAGCGCTGGGTCGATGCGCGCAACAGTGATGATGCCGCGTCGTTGCGCTGGCAAGTGGAAAAAAATACGAGGCACAAATGACGCAAAAAAATGTACTCGGCGGCGAATTGGAAAGCTGCTGCACATCCCCCATGACAGGCTACTACCGCGATGGACATTGCAGTACCGACGATAGCGATCAAGGCTCGCATACCGTATGCGCGCGAATGACTGAAGAATTTCTCGCCTTCAGCAAACGCACGGGCAACGATCTCTCCACGCCGCAT
The DNA here is from genome assembly GCA_043756275.1 of Betaproteobacteria bacterium. GTDB lineage: Bacteria > Pseudomonadota > Gammaproteobacteria > Burkholderiales > Usitatibacteraceae > UKL13-2. The sequence goes on from JAYURJ010000302.1 coordinate 10,676, forward strand.
CCGGAATTCGGGTTTCCCGGCCTCAAACCGGGCGACAAATGGTGCGTATGCGTATCTCGTTGGGAGGATGCGTTTCTCGCCGGTGTTGCACCGCGCATCGTACTCGCGGCCACGCACGAACGCGCGCTTGATGTGGTGGAGCTTGAGGAACTCAAGGCGCATGCGTTGGATTTGAATTAGCCTTATTCTCGGTTCACGATCACGCAAAGAAAAAGCCGACGCATGCGTCGGCTTTTTTGATGCTGCCGTCAATCAGACCGGCACGCATGGCCCTAGTTAAATCAACTTAGCCCTTTTTGAAGAACACGTAGTCAGCTTGATAGCCCACGTTGGTTTTTGATCCCACATTGCCTGCAGCACACGCTGGGGAGGCTGGCGCAACGCCGCCGTCAGTCTTGAGGCGCTGGATGTAGGTTACGTCTGTCATTGCGCCTTTGCCGGTGGATGGCGCGGCTTGTACCAACTGCAATGGGATCGCTCCAGCGGGACCAGGAGAGACGGCGAGTTGCTTGCCAGTCACTTTGGAGCCGTCGGTCGCTTCCCATGTTGGGCCTGCGTAGTATTTGCCGGCTTCTTTCTTGTTTGCGTCCAGCAATTTGGCATCAGGACCAGCGAACGTCCAAGCGAACGTGCCTGGTTTGTCCGCGACGGCCTTGCATTCGTAGGCCAACATGCCAACACCGACGAGCGTCAGCGCAGCCTTGTTACCGGCCGGTGGGGTGATTTCGGCAGGGGTTTGGGCGAATGCGGATACCGCAGCCAGTGAGGCGATCAGTGGAAGAACTTTAAAGCTTGTTTTCATGAGAAATACTCCAGATTAATGAATCAGAACCAAGTTTGTGAGAGATTACAGCTACCACGGTCAATCAATATCGTAAAACGTAGTTATGGATCAAAAGTTGACATCGCGTTATTCGGCGCGAGATGCGCTTTCGACCGAGTCAGCGGATTGGCAACCCACACTGACTACGCAGCGCGCGCACCCATGGATGCAACAAAGAGCGTAGAAGTCCAGTCTAAATCGTTTTCCAGCCAAAAATGCTCTTAAATTCCCGTCAACACTTGCGTCAGGCAATTTTTTAATAAATACGCTGCTGTTGAACCAGACCCAACTGCAAGACATTCAAAAATACTTGTCTGCGATGTCGCGTGCAATTTCAACCGACAGAGGCTTTAAAACAAATTGCTTGATTGCCGGGCATACATTGGCGCGCTCAACATCTTCGGGAGCGGGCGAGGAGGTCAACATCACGATAATGACTGGTCGCGCGGCTTGATCGATCTTTTGGTATTCCTCTACGAAATCAAATCCGTTCATGCCGGGCATGTTTATATCGAGATAAATAAGGTTAATAGTCGGTGAAGCCGGATTCGCCAGATAACTTAACGCCGCTTCTGCGGACTCGATTGCGATCACATCTTCTGCTACCTCTGCCTTGCGCAATACATACGTGTGGAAAAAATTATCCATTTCATTGTCATCAATAAGCATGACGCGTGCTATTTTTTTCAACGGATTCCTTGCACGACAAGATTGTCAGACCGCCGTTGCGGAGGGCTCTTCGCAATCGTGGCAAAAAATTCACTGCCGACGCCTTTGGTCGACTTGATCCACACCCGGCCGCCATGTATCTCTGTGATCTTTTTGACCATCGCGAGGCCGATTCCTGACCCCGCAAATTCTTTTTGTGAATTCAGTCTGCGAAAGGCTTTGAAAAGCGAGGGCATGAGTTTTTCATCAATGCCGATGCCGTCATCCTTGACCGCAATCTGCCACTCGGATGCGTTCGATTGCACACTGATATTGATGTTTGGCGTCGCGCCCGGCCGATGAAATTTGACGGCATTGGCGATCAAATTTTGAAACAAGAGGCGCAGCAGCGAGGCACGCCCTTTAATCACCGGTAGCAATGGCACTTCAACGTTGGCCTGATCACGCTGGATGTTGTCAGAAAGATCGAGGAGCGCATCGTTGACGATTTGGTTGAGATCGCAATCTTCTAAATCGATATCGGTACGGTCCAAACGAACGTATTGTGTGAGATCGTCGAGCAGGGTCTTCATCCGGTTTGCGCCCGATGTGATGAGCCCCAGAAATCTGCGTGCAGGCACTGACATTTCGACGTCAAAGTCCGATTGCAATACGGAGGAAAAATTGATGATCGTGTTTAGTGGCTCGCGCAGATCGTGCGAAAGGATATAAATGAACTGTTGCTGGTTCGATGTGAGATCAACCAGTTTCTGCACCGATGCCTGCAGGGATTGCTCGGTTCTTTTCAGGTGATCAATGTCATGCACGCGGACGACAATCCCGATGATGGCGGTATCAAGATTGCGTGCAGGTGTGTAAGTGACGTTCATGAATCGTTTGCCTTTGCCCGGAAAATTAAATTCCCCGTCATAGCTGACAGTTTCTCCGCGCGCTGAGCGATCAAGCATTGGTTTAACAAGGGTGTCAAACGTGGGCTGACCGACAAGCTCGGCAACCGACCTGCCGACGATATTGGGAGCACTTTTCTGCCAGTAATCCAGATAAGTGCGGTTGACGTAGCGGTAGACATAATCCAGTCCCAGAAAAGCCTTGAGGTCCTCGGCTGCCATCAGCATGGCGTTTCGCTGATCGCTGTCGATATTGTTCAACGCGATCAGGTCTGCCGTCACCTCCTGTTGGAAGATATAGTTTTGTGGACGCTCGACTTGCGCCACTGCTTGTCGTGCCAGCATTTTCAAAGACTCGCGTTGTATCTCGGTCAGGATTCGGGCTTGCCGGTCAATAACGCACAAGATACCGAGTGCTTTGCCGTCCTCGGTGACCATCGGCGCGCCTGCATAGAAGCAAATAGACGGGTCCGATGCAATCAAGGGGCTTGCAGAAAAACGCGGATCCTGCCGCGCGTCTGAGACCTCCATGATTTCATTGGGCGTGTTGAATGCAGGTACACAGAATGTGAGGGTTCGCTGCGTTGGAAACGCATTGGAACCGACGCGCGCCTTCACCCACTGGCAATCTTGATCAATTAATGAAATCAGCGCTATTGGCGTTCCACAAATTTGCAAGGCAAGCTCGGCGATCTGTTCGAAAGCCGATGTGCATGCAAAGTCCAGCATGCGGAGGTCGTTTAACGAAGCTAGTCGTTCGCTTTCATTGTTTGGTTGTATGGGTCGCATCGTTTTTTAGTTGGTGGCCCACGATAGAGCTAAATAAAGTTAACATGAACTTAGTCTTTAATAAATAAAAATGAAAAAATTGTTAACTTGACAATTCATTTCATGTCGTACACCAACGTCTTTGCAAAAGTGAGCGCATCTCTTGTTGAGACCGCGTGCCACAGAGACAGCGTCTTTAACAGATGCGCTGCGGACGTGCTCGCTGTAGGCCACTAGTTGGTATTTTTACATGGGAAATGATTAATATTATTAATATTGCATTAATAATTAACATTTGTGATACTTTGATTGTGGCTCGCATGCGCGGTCACTCACATCAACCCATTACAAAGGAATCTCCATGGACCCGATCAAAATGCAGAACGTCAAAGCAGTCGTTGATGAGTTGTTACAAGCCGACCTACAGCCGAACCGCAAGGAAAGCCATTTCCCGGCACTTGAAGATTGGGAAATGGTATTGGCGGGTGGCGGGCAAACCTTGGTGTGCTGGTAAACAGTTAGCGATTCAGCCTTAGCAAGGGGCTGGTTCGCGGGCATTACGACGGCCCCTTAAAGGGCCGTCGTGTAGCAGCATTGTGAGTGTTTTATCGCGCGATTTCTGCTAACTTCAAAGCGATGCATTCACAAATTTATTGTGAATTCTGGAGATGTACGAAGCGGGAAGGTCCTTGCTGCATACAATTTGCTTTGGGATTGTCGACCTATGCGTAAGCCAGTTGCTCCAGATAAACGTGCAGTTCTGTTTTGGCAAGGCTGCCTAGTGGCGGCAGGGACGCATCTTTATATAGCGGTTTCTCTCCCATCGCCTGCAAATGCTGACGCACACCTTCCGCCTCGGCACAGATGGCATTGGCCGTGCTGCTAGCGTGCTCAAGCTCTTTGCGTTCTCGGTAAACATAAAATAGTGCAGTCATGGCTGCATGTTTGAATATTGGCTGCGAGTTGCTCTCGGCAGCCATGTGGTAGAGGCTTGCCAAGGCGTTGTCTGCATTGCCGCTCTGTGGATCAACTGCATCTCGGAGCGCACGAATCATTTTATATTCGTCCCCCGAAATCCCGAGGCGGCCTTTTTCCCGCCGCTTCAGTTGGGCGATCACCTGATTGGCTGCGTTGGAGTATCCGCCGATCAGCAGCATCATGGCCACCAGCAAGCAATCCGACGGTGAGTCGATAAACAGCTTTGGCGTGACGCCGCGATCATAAAGCCGTTTTGCATGTGCAAAATCCCCGGCAAGCAATGCTTCCCATAATTGGCGCGAGGTTCTGCGGATTTTTTCTGTCTCAGGGTCCAGCGCACTGCCTTTGAGCCTAGTGGCCACTTCCCACATGCGTCCAAAAGCCCCGAAGAACATGCTCATCACGCCAAGAGACGCAAGCAAATTGGTACGCAACGCCATATCGCCGAACATTTCTTCGCTCGCTGGGCCGCGAGCTTGCGCGTTGTCGTCTGCACTGCCGTCCATGTCCCGGCTGGCGTTGGCTAAATACCAGGTAACCGCACGGGTTTTGGAATTTACGCCCAATTTCCGGTAAAGGTGATGCATATAGACCCGCATCGTGCCCTCTTTGAAGCCCATATTTAGCGCCATCGATTTGCTCGACCCGCCCTGGGCAAGCAACTCCAGCATCTTCAACTCTTTGGCGTTGATCATTGAATTCTTAATCATAAAAAACCCCTTTCTTCGGTAAGTGCCGTGATCAATTGTTGGAAATTCTCAAGGTCACCATCTATCGACGGGTCAAGACCCTCATTCGCCGTTTCGTGGCGGATTACCACTTCAAAGCAATGCACCAAGTGCGGATCAAGTTGCGCTCCGGCTACGCGTTTCAATTCATCTAACGCCCTATCCATTGAGCGTGCCTTGCGATACGGCCGGTCAGTGGCGAGGGTATCGTATACATCCGCGACGGCGCACATGCGTGCGGCCAGCGGAATCGATTTCCCTGCTATTCCTGCCGGATAGCCTCCACCATCCCAGTGCGCGTGATGGTATTTCACGATGTCGCTGGCGATGACCATTCTCGAATGCTGATCACCGGCGAGAACTGCAGCACCGGCAGCAGTATGCTTCCGAACGAGCATACGCTCGACCTCGTTCAGTTCGCCTGATTGCAGCAGAACACGCTCGGGTACTGAAGCCATACCGATATCATGAAGCTGGGCGGCGAGTCCAAACTCCAGCGCGTCAATCGGCGACATACCGTACTGTCGTGCCAGTGCCTGCGTCAGCACACCGACGCGAACGCCGTGCCAGCCAGTGCTGTCGATGCGACATGCAGCACCGACAGCAAGCCGCTGCAGCGTTTTCCATTCCGCCGGTGCGGTGGGCCTCGGCAAAGACGACGTCAATCGGGCTTTCGCCTGCTCGAGCGCATGGTTACTTACCCCATCCGCATCGCCAAGAATATCCGCTAATTCCACATGCTTGCGCATCTGGTTGATGGCTGTGCGGTAGATGTGGTCGGAAAGTTCATGCAGCCGCACCAGCGCGTGCGCTGGAAATCCTGCCATTTCCTCCGCGCGGATGACGCACCCCAGCGTGTCACGCAGAATCGCGGGAACTGACCTGGCGGTAATCAGCGCCTGATCAAGTCTTGTCAGGCCCAGATCGGTATCTCCATTCGCCATTTCATAGGCGGCCTGCGCCGTAGCAGCGGCGATGTTAGCCCTTGGTGTGCCAGCCTTGGTCGCCATGGCGACCGTCGCTTCAACCTGTGTTTTGGCTTCACCAAGCTGGCCGTTTGCCACCAGCAGCCGCACATAACTGCTGTGCAGGAGTAACGCATTCAACGTGTCCTGCTGGGCGAAGGCCGGTGTCATTTCTTTCATCGCGAGCTCTGTAAATTGCAGGCCCTCGTCATGCACATCTGTATAAAAAAGACAATTGGCAAGATTCGCGTAAGCCGTATAGCGGCTGAATACGGGCGCTTTTTGCGAATGCAACAGCGTCAACACGCGCCGAAAGCAGGCTGTCGCAAGCGTAAAGCTCCCGGCCACACAGAACGTGTGGCCGATATTATTCCAGACACGGCTAATTTCCACAGCATCATCCGCTGCGGCTGCAAGTCTAAGTGCGCTGGTGTGATGTTCGATCGCACCAGCGATATCGCCAGTGTCCCCGAGCAACAATCCGCATGCGGTGTGTGAGCGGCGCAGTAACGCCATATCCTTCGAGTGGTCCACCAATACCAGATTGGCGCGCGCGAATGGCAGCGCATCGAAAGATCGCGCATTGGCATATAAACGCTGGCACAAACGTAGCGCCGCGGTGCTGGCGGCCCCCGCTTCCCCCTGATCTAGCGGCAGACGCATGCGACGAAGCAAGTCGTCGAACACGCGAAAACTCTGCGGATGCGCTTGATCCAAAAGACGAGTCTCTGCCGCCAACAGTGTTGCGGAAAGCGAAAGAGATATGTCGATTTCGGGTTCCAGGTCGAGACTCAAGGTTCACGTTTGTTAATGGCTAATATCCGTATTCTACGTCTGTGTTCGCACCTTGGTGCGCAGTGTGGGTTAATTTATGTAAACCATCGCACAGATTTGTAGATCGCCATTTGGCGCAGTACGTAGGCCAAAAACGGCTGGAAAGCCTCACTAATTATTGACTTTCTTCAATTTCAACACTTTACATGATGATGCATCGGCGTTCACGGCTGGCAGTTGCTGCGGCGCATTCAGCGAATGATCCGGCGCCTGCGTAGTAGTATTCGTTTATGCCGACGCAGTCTCAATCGCCGCCGCCGTCCCGCTCCGCCCGCACCAGAGAGCGCATTCTGAAGGCGAGCCTTGAGCTGTTCAATCATCACGGGGAAGCCAACGTTACCACCGGCCATATTGCCGACGAGCTCAACATCAGCCCGGGCAATCTTTACTATCATTTTCGCAATAAGGACGAGATCATCCACCATCTGTTCGCCGAGTTTGAGCGCGCGATGGAAATCACGCCCGGCAATGTTTCAGATGCTGCCAGTGCGATGGAAGATATGTGGCTATATCTGCACTTGATGTTCGAGCGGATTTGGGCGTATCGGTTTTTATATCGTAATCTTGATGACCTGCTCACCCGCGACAGTAAACTCAAATCGCATTTCAATATCATCATTGGCCACAAGCGTGATGCCGTGATTGCGCTGTGCCGCGCATTGGTGGACGTGAAGGCGCTGAAAGCCACCGATGATGAAATCCGTGCGCTGGCGGAGAATGTGTTGGTGGTGGCAACTTACTGGCTAAACTTTGAACATTTACGCGCCCGGCCAATGAACAAACTAGAGGCCGAACCAGATCCCGAGCAGCACCTTTCGCGCGGCGTGTATCAGGTGATGGCGCTGGTGTCGCCATTGCTGATCGGTGAGGCCAAAGCGCATTTGCAGCACCTGATGGAAAATTACATCGAATAATTGAGCAACGAGGAGAACAGCATGTCGACATGGATGAAATTTCCGCACGACCAGACGGCCGTCACGTACGCAGGAGAGGCGCTGAAGAAAAACTGGGACGCATTGCATAAAAGTGACAACGAACCGTATCCGAAAGAGGCTGCGTTGCAGGAGGCTTGGCGACAATTCCACGCGGGCAATTTTGCGGTGGCTGCCGGACACGCGGGCAGTACCGTCGCGATCAAGGCGACGTCAATTTATGCAACGCATCTGGAATCGAAAGATGCCGCCAAAGTGAAGCACTATCAAGATGCGATGGCGATGGCGACTGTGCTCATCAAGGCTGAACCCAAAAACCCGAACGCGCATTACCAATATGCCTATGCTGCGGGCCGCTACAGTCAAAGTATTTCCATCATGAAAGCGCTCAAGGAAAGCTACGGCGGCAAGATCAAAAGCGCGTTGGAGACCGCATTAAAGCTTGATGCAAAACATGCCGACGCACACACGGCGATGGGTGCTTATCATGCTGAAATTCTCGATAAGGTCGGCGCGCTGGTTGGCAAACTTACCTATGGCGCGAACAAGGACGCGGCGGTCGAGCACTACGAAAAAGCGATCAAACTCAATCCTGCATCACCAATTGCGCATATTGAATACGCCAATGGCTTGCTGATGCTGTTCGGCGACAAGGAAGAAGACAAAGCCGTGAAGCTCTACGAAAAAGCAGGCAAGATGAAAGCCAAAGACGCGATGGACGTGCTCGATATCGCGATGGCCAATAACGAACTGGAAGACTGACTGGAAAACGCAATGACACCAACGCTGCAAATCATCCGTGAAGCCCATGCCCGCATCAAGCCGCATATCCATCGCACGCCGGTGTTGTCGTGCGGCATCTTGAATGCACAGGTTGGCGGGGAGCTGTTTTTCAAATGTGAAAATTTTCAGAAAGTTGGCGCATTCAAGGCGCGCGGTGCGTGCAATGCAGTCCTGTCATTGACTGATGAACAAGCCAGGCGAGGCGTGGTCACGCACTCCTCCGGCAATCATGGCGCAGCATTGGCATGGGCGGCGCGGTTGCGCGGCATCAGGGCGACTGTCGTGGTGCCCGACAATGCCCCAGCCCCGAAGAAGCGCGCAATTGCCGCTTATGGTGCGGCTATCGTTTACTGCGCGCCCAATGTGGTGGCGCGCGAAGCAGCGGTGGCGGAACTCATCGAAAAGTACGGCTATTTCCTGATTCATCCGTTCGACAATGATCAAGTCATCGCCGGGCAGGGTACTGCGACGCTGGAGTTGCTCGAGGAAAAACCGGATCTCGATATGGTCATCTCGCCGTTAGGCGGCGGTGGCCTATTGTCCGGCACATCAATTGCCGCGAAGGGCATCAAGCCTTCAATTAAAGTGTTCGGCGGTGAGCCGCGTGGTGCGGATGATGGCTATCGTTCGCTTACCACTGGTGTACGTGTTACCGAACAAACCCCGGCCACTATTTGCGATGGGTTGCGCACCACACTCAGCGAGCGCACCTTCAACATCATTCGCGCCAATGTCGATGGCATTGGTGTCGCCTCTGAAGAGAATGTCATCAAGGCGATGCGCATGACGTGGGAACTGCTGAAAATTGTGATCGAATCGTCCTGTTCGCCGCCGCTGGGGGCGATTCTGGAAGGCAACATCAATGTAAAGGGCAAGCGCGTCGGGATCATTCTGACGGGCGGCAATGTGGACTTGGACAAACTACCGTGGCAATCATGAAACTCATCTCATCCCCGGATTCACCAACACCCGCTGGCCATTACTCATCGGCTGTCGTGCACAACGGCATCGCCTACGTGTCTGGCCAGCTTCCGCGCGTGCCCGGCAGGCCTGCCGATTTCGCGCCAGCGACGATTGAAGGACAGACGCAGCAGGCGCTGGAAAACGCCGAGGCTGTGTTGATCGCTGCCGGATCGCGGCGCGATCTGGTGCTGCGCTCGACCCTTTACGTTTCCGACATTGCGTATTGGGCGGCAGTGAACGCTGAATACGCCGCATTCTTCGGTGCGCATAAACCCGCCCGCGCCATCGTACCGGTCGGTGCTTTTCGCAATGGTTTTTTGATTGAGATCGATATGATTGCGGTGGTGGCCGAATCTTAATCGGCGGCTGGAGCGGCAATCAGCTTTTTCGCATGCGTTTGAGCGTTTTTTTCGGTGGCCGGGGCTCACCACCAGGATCGCCACCGAACGCATCTGCAAGTTCAGCCTCGAATTCCGGTCCGTAAGGCCCCATCAGCGTTTGCATCACCAGCTTTTCAAATTCATCACCAAATTTGTTGATGACGGTTTCCGGATCGGGCACCAGACCCGCGTCGGTAATCAATCCGAACTGCACTTTACCGTTGTAGGTAAGGATCGAAAGGCCCATCCCGATCCCGCCAGACTGCGGCACCCAAAAATCGATCTCGTCGATTTCTCGCCCGGCGAAGAATAATGGTTTCTGCGGCCCCGGCACATTCGTCATGACTGCCGTGGCATTGCGGCCTATGAGTGCGCCGATCTGGTCCTGCAAAATTTTTGGGCCCATCCCAACGGCAGAAAGCAACACGAAAGCGACGATGGGCTGGGACGAACCCTTTAATGCACTCATGCGTTCCTTCACAAGAAACATGCGCTCCATCGGATCTTCGATGCCGATCGGTAAATCGACGAATACCAATCCAAACTGATTGCCGAGGTCGCCCGCTTTTTCGACGGGTCGCAAATTGACCGGTACCACCGCGCGTATTTCGACGCCGTCTGACTTATCGCCTTGACGATCAAGATAATCACGCAGTGCGCCGGAGGCGGTGGCGAGCAATACATCATTGATCGAACAACCATGCGCTTTGCCAATAACTTTAACTTCGGCGAGCGGCAGTGGATCGCACCACGCAACACGTTTTTTCCGGCCTAAATTGCCTTTGAACCGGGTGTGTGTATCCGGTTCCATCATCGCGATTTTGCGCAGTTCGTCGGCAAGTTCCATGCCTTTGATTGCAAATTCGCGCATGGTGGCCGGGTCTTTGGCAATTTCGAGGCCCTGTTCCACCAGGCCGCGCGTGAGCTTCATGGCACCTGACCATACATTGGCCATCGGCTTACGGACGCTGGTCCAGAACTCCATATCGCTCTTGGCTCCTTTAGGTCGCTTCTCCTTTGGAATCGGCTTGGCGCTGCTCGCTTCGGCGTTATCGGCAGTGAGCGAGAGCATCACACTGATGAGTGCGATACCGTCGGCGTAGCAGTGGTGAATGCGTGTCAATACTGCACAGCCGTTGCCCCGATAGTTTTCAATGAGCTGAAATTGCCACAATGGCTTGGTGAAGTCGAGACCCTCGCTGGCCATCTCGCTCACGTACGCTTCCAAATCTTTTTTGGTTGCCGACCTACCGTTCTTGTCGGTCAACTTCACCCGCTTCAGATGATGCTTGATCTCGAAGTTTTTATCGTTTTCCCACCACGCGCCGGTCGGGTCCTGCACGGCTTTTTGTTTGAAGCGCGGGTAAGTCAGAAAGCGTTGCTCGATGGTCGACTGAAGCTTTTTGAAATCGAGTTTTTCTTTGAACACCATAATCCCGACAATCATCATCAGGTTGGTTGGATGCTCCATGCGCAGCCATGCTGTATCGATACCCGACATCCGCTCACGTTGCAGGAGAGAAACACCGGGAATGCGGGTGGTGGTGGCCATAGTGTTGGGATTGTGGCTTTCGCGTATTGTTGGTTTAGTCTGCTTTTGCGATGGTCATGTGACCGGATGCGGCATTCAACTGGTTTGAGTCCCCGAAAACACCTCAATGCAACTCCCGTGCAAAAATTGCGGCAGCGGGGCGATTCCGTTACAGTTACTTTAGCCTTAGTTTCATCCCGTGAAAACCCCCAAGAACAGGTTTATCGACCTGTCAAATGATC
>JAYURJ010000303.1:0-7040 GCA_043756275.1 Betaproteobacteria bacterium
TTCGAACCCGCGGTAGGCTATTAACCTACGCACGCTTTCCAGGCGTGTGACTTAAACCGCTCATCCACCTCTCCAGCAAGGGGCGAATGATAAACGACTAGGCACTTTGAAGCAAATTTCACTGCTGTTTGGAATGGGCCGCAGAGGTCGTTTTTTCGGTGTCAGGTGACCTGCCGGGTTACTGGGTCTTGCTTGTAAAACGCCTTGAGTTGTTGATAAACCGCAGGAAATGCATCGTGCACGGCCTCGGGCATTTCAAAAAATACTTCCGAAATGACGGCAAAAAATTCCGCAGGACTCTCTGCCGCGTAGGGGTCTATCGGGATTGCGTCCAGCGCGCGACCACCATCCCTGCGCGCCAGCGCATCGGCTTCGTCCACCTGTTTGCAAAAGGCGAGATACGCCGCAAGGAAAGTGCGCTTCCAGGTTTCCTTACTCATGCCGCGATGCAGAGGCGGGTAGCCGTTGGCTTCGCCGTTGAGCATGTCGAGTTTGTGCGCGAATTCATGGATGACGACGTTGTAGCCGTCGCCTCGGTCGATGGCGTTTTCAGTCTGTGCAAGGTCGGCATGCGAGAGCACGACCGGCCCACCCAGCCACGCTTCACCTGCCAGCGGATCGCGCGTGGTGTGAACGACGCCGAACTCATCCATGACATCGTGCGTCTTGGCGAACTGGCCGGGATAGACGATCACCTCGCGCCAGCCGTCGTAAAAGTCGACATCGAGTTCCAGAATCAGGATGCAGGCTTGCGCGGCGATCTGGATGCGTATGAGTTCGTCGATCTCGAAATCAGCAGCGCCCATAATGCTTTTTCTTGCCAGAAAATCCGAGGCAATCAGGCGCAGGCGACGATTCTCTTCAACGGTCAATCGTCGTACGAACGCGTAATTGGCTGTGGCGTGATTCCATGCGGCCAGATCGATCAGCACAACTTTTTTTGATGTCAGCGCCCGCGCTTTGCGGAGCGCGCGCGTGGTGGTTCGAAACAGTGGCCGAAACAAATTTTCTAACATTGCCTGTAGGTGGCACTCGTGTCGTGCTTTTCAAGCACCTTTATGCAATTTGGAACTGATCTCTATAAATCGCTGCGCGAATTTTCCCACGCTTAGCGGTGCGGAGCCTTCAGCTTTGTTGTTAATCACCACGTACACCGGGAATCCCGCGTCTAGTGTCCTGAGACTCTCCAGCACCAGACTCTCGCGACTGTCCGGGTCTTCGTCAACGATTTGATTGAACGGAAAATACTTCGCCTTGGCAGTCTCGTATTTAAATCCTGAATGCAGACTCCACCGCGCGATGAATGGCCCCGCATCCATCTGTTGTGCACGCTCGATTTGTTCACGCGGCGACGGCATGCGCGCGTGACTGGCGATGCAAAACCTGACACCGGTCGCATTGAGGCACTTGAAGAATCGCTCGGTCAGCAATTCGGGATCGCGCACCTCGACGGCGTAAAGCACACCCTGCGGTAGCGCTTTCAGGAAGCGATAGAGTCGATTGATGAAGGGGTCTGGATTGCTGGTGGTGGCGCGGCCTTGTGGCGGGCATTGGAATACCAGCGGGCCGCACTTTGCACCCAGCCCCGCGGTGCAGGGCGCGACAAATTCGTGGATGGCGTATTCAACATCGAGAAAGTACGGACTATCGCTGAATTCGCCGGTGTCTGATCGCAAGTAAGAACTGGTAATGGCCATCGGCGCCTTGATGAGGAAACGAAAACCATCCGGTACTTGAATTGCGTATCGCGCATATTCCATTTCGCCAATGGGCGCATAAAACGTGCGATCGATGCTGACGGTACGCATGAGCGGATGTTTGGCATATGCGGCAAGGCCGTCCCGCGCCAATGTTGCATCACGGAATTCACCGTCGTAAACCAATCCATTCCAGCCCGGAAAGGACCACGAGGACGTGCCTAGGTATAGCGTCGAGGGTAATGTTGCGCCAAGTACCAACAGTTCAGGCGATGCGGTGGACGCAGCTACTTTTGCGGTCTTGCTGGATGATGGCGCAGACGCGCTCTTGGGCTGGGCTTTTTGCGTAGTCGGGGCGTCGCGTTTCTCTGGCTCGGGGAGTCCAAAGAAATCTGGTTGGATTGAATCTGGTGTTGTTGTGGGCACAGCGTGATGGCAATAACAATGAAAATTGAAGGTCTGATCGGGATATTATTGGAAAAACGCGATGTGAAATTGTTTTGGCAAAAAGGAAATATCGATGAAGATGAAACACTGGCTGTCACTATTGTGTCTGACGGCTTTGCTGTGTGGCACTGCTCACGCACAGTGGAAGCCGGACACCGGGTTGGTCATCAAAGGCAAAGTAGTCACGATGAACGACGCGGGCGACGTATTGCCAGACGCGCAAGTGTGGCTCGCCAACGGTAAGATCATGGCAATTGCAAAAGCGGGCGAATCGCTTCCGGAAGCCGCCAAGGATGCGGTGGTTATTGAAACCAAGGGTGTCATTTATCCCGGCATGATTGACTTACACAACCATCCCGATTACGGCATCTATCCGCTGATGCCGGTCACGAAGAAATACGCTGACCGCTACGAGTGGCGTTGGTACGACGAGGTTTACAAAAAGCGTATCGACTACCCGCAGCAGTTGATGACGCGGGCTTACTATTTCGATCTCGGCTTGGAAATCAGCCGCTACGGCGAATACATGGCACTCGCAGGCGGTACCACCTCAATTCAAGGCGGCGGTGCTATCAATCGGGGTCTCGCGCCTGGCAAGTATGGAAATTTTCAGGAACTGCCGGGTGGCAGCCCGTCGATGTATGGAACCTACGTCAGCGTCGTAAACGCGCGCGGGGAATGCCTCGTGCGCAATATCGAATTCTCCCGTGTGGAAGCGCGGGTGGCGACCAGCCGCGTCGATATCGGCAATAGCGCCAAATCGTGGGCGGATATGCAGGCTGAAAAAGCGAAGGGGCCATTAGTGGTGCATCTGGCGGAAGGTGCCTCGTCGCGCATGGCGGGCGAATTTAGCAGCATCAAAGACAGCGGATTGCTCGGGCCGGAGTTGATCGCCATTCACGGCGTCGGATTGACCGAACCACAATTGATCGAAATGGCCAAGGTCGGCGCAAAACTGGTCTGGTCGCCGCTGTCGAATTTCATGCTTTACGGCAAAACGGCGAATGTTGCTGCTGCGAAACGCGCGGGATTGTCGATCAGCCTCGCACCCGATTGGGCACCGTCCGGCAGCAAATCAAGTCTCGGCGAATTGAAGGTTGCGGACTTGGTCAACAAACACGCGCTCAAGGGCTTATTTAGTGACCGGGAATTGATCGAAATGGTGACGAGAAAACCCGCCGATGCGATGGACTGGGGCAAGCGGCTCGGCCAAATCACCGAAGGCTATCTGGCAGACGTGATCGTCGTGGACGACAAAAATGCCGACCCGTACCGGAATCTAATCGCCGCCATTGAAGAAAATATTCAGTTGGTTGTTGTGCGTGGCGAGCCGCTCTATGGCGATGGCGCGTTGATGCAGGCTGCGCGTGGCGCAATGAACGACATCGAAACCACGTCGACATTCAAGAACAGAAACAAGAGTCAGCGCGCCAAAGCGATGGCACCCAACTGCGCCAGTATCGGTTTACCGGTAATGAGTGTTGCCGAGACCCAAACGCGACTTCAGGAGGCGCTTAAATTTGATGCGGCCTACGCGGCGAAGAAAATTTCGATTGATCAGATGAACAGAGATTTAGAAAGATGCGAACTTGCCAAGTTAGATGGTCCGGTCTCGACCGCCGATGCGAAACGCATGCTGAAGTGTCGTTTTGGATTGCCGTTCGAGAAAACAACATTGAACCCGCTGACAACAAATGAAGATCCGCAATTTTTGTCGCGGCTGATGAAGAACCCGAACTTGCCGAAGTATTTGCAAGCGCTGCCGAGTTACTACCGGGACTAGGGTGCCAGCCGCTCCAGCTTCCACTCGCCCTCAGTGAGCCGGTAGCAAATGCGGTCGTGTAAACGGCTGCGTCGTCCCTGCCAGAACTCGAAGTAGCTCGGCACAACGCGATATCCGCCCCAGTGCGCGGGTCGTGGCGGGTTCTCGCCATGCTCAGCAGAGAACGCGGCGAATCGCGCTTCGAGGTCGGTGCGCGAAGGCAACACCTGACTTTGCGGCGATGCCCACGCGCCGATGCGGCTCAATACCGGGCGGCTTTGGTAGTACGCATCCGAATCCGCGGCACTGACGGTCTCAACGCGGCCCTCGATACGAATCTGGCGTTCGAGCTCCGGCCAGAAAAATAACAGTGCGGCGCGATTATTGGCAGCGAGGTCTTGCCCCTTATGGCTTTGATAGTTGGTAAAAAACACCACGCCGCGTTCATCCGCACCTTTGATCAGCACCACGCGCGCCGAGGGGCGACCCATCGTGTCGCAGGTTGCCAGTGTCATGGCATTTGGTTCCGGGAGTTCTGCGCGCATCGCTTCAGCAAACCAGGTGTCGAATTGCGTGAATGGAGAAGCGGCGACATCGCTTACGTCGAGTGAGGCTAGTTTGTAATCGGTGCGGATGTCTGCAAGTTTCATAATTTTTTTCTAAGTGATTTTTCGGCCATGCGGGCGATGCTGCGTTCATATGAAGGCGGCACTAGTTCTTCCAGTGACATCCATTTTGCATCAAGTGACTCTTCTGAAATTGTCACGCGATGGTCTGAGGCAATGATGAGGTAACGCACATCGTAGTGCAAGTGCGCAGGTTCAACGTCCATTTTGCCCGTGCGGGCAGGGATGGCGTGGATGTCGATATCAAACAGCGCCTCGCTGGCAAGACGCAAATGTGTAATGCCGGTTTCTTCAATCGCTTCTCGCAACGCGCCCGCTGCGGGCGATGCATCGGTGGCATCGAGATGGCCGCCCGGTTGCACCCAACGATTGAGCTTCTGATGATGCAGCAACAGCGCGTGCGTATTTGCCTGATTCAATATCCATGCCGAGCCGGTGACGTGGCCTTCAGCAGTGGCACGCATCCACCAATTGTGTGCGTGCGATAAAACAAACTGCATCATCTTGACGCGATGATTTTCTTCTTCCTGATCAGCAGGGACATGCGCGGCGAGTGCATTGATGAAGGTGTCGGTATTCATGGCGACTGCGAAAAATCTGCAATCATAGTCGCTCCCGCGTAATCGTGCGAAAAACTCCCCGTGTAAACGCGTTGCACGAATACAACGAGCGGTTGCACGTTTTTGTAAATAATGCGTTATATTTGCTCCTGTGGTACGGATTCACTCTTCACTAGTTGATGTGAGTCCCCGCGTAAGTTAATGACATTCTGAAAACAACCTGGAGGATTTACATGGCCGCAAAGAAACCCGCCGCAAAGAAACCCGCCGCCAAAAAACCGGCCGCGAAAAAACCCGCCGCAAAGAAACCAGCAGCGAAGAAACCCGCAGCGAAGAAGCCGGCAGCAAAGAAGCCCGCAGCCAAAAAACCTGCAGCCAAGAAAGCAGCACCGAAGAAGCCAGCCGTGAAGCGCAAGCCAAACGCAGCCTTCATGAAGCCGATGAATATCAGCTCCGTGCTCGCCGCAGTGATTGGTGCCGCACCACAGCCGCGTACCGAAGTCACCAAGAAACTCTGGGACTACATCAAGAAAAACAAACTGCAAGACGCCATCAACCGTCGCATGATCAATGCCGATGAGAAGCTCAAGGCCGTGTTTGGCGGCAAGAAAGTTGTTTCGATGTTTGAAATGACCAAGCTGGTCTCCGCGCACCTGAAGTAATCGCTTCGGCGAAACGTCGTCGAAACCCGCAAGGGCATTCGACCGCGTTCACCGTGAAGGCCGGTACACCCGTCGAGGCGTACCGGCCTTTGTTTTTTTGATCTGCCTATGGAAACCGCCATGAACGCGCCTTTGCAAAACCATCTCTTCCGTCTCGTGAAGCGTCCCGTCGGCGAGCCCAAGCGCGATGATTTCGCGCTCGACACCGAAACGATCAGTGAGATCGCCGATGGTCAGTTGCTCGTCAAAACGCTCTACCTCTCGCTAGATCCTGCCATGCGCGGCTGGATGAATGAGGCGAGGTCATACATTGCGCCGGTCGGATTGGGCGATGTGATGCGTGCCGGGGGCATCGGCACAGTGATCACATCGAAGCACCCGAAATTTCAAGCGGGCGATTCCGTGAGCGGCATGCTGAACGTGCAGGAATATGCCATTTCGGACGGCAAGGGCATGGTTAAAGTCGATCCAAAGCTGGCGCCCCTCACTGCATACCTGAACGTACTCGGCATGCCCGGCATGACCGCTTATTTCGGTCTGCTCGAATCCGGTCAACCCAAGGCAGGTGAGACGTTGGTGGTATCGGGTGCATCCGGTGCAGTCGGCGCCACGGTCGGACAGGTCGCCAAAATCCTTGGGCTTCGTGTGGTCGGTATCGCCGGCGGCAAAGAGAAATGCGACTACGCCATCAACGAGTTCGGCTTTGACGCCTGCATCGATTACAAAAATCAGGACGTACGCAAAGGCTTGAAAGAAGCCTGCCCGGGCGGCATCGATATTTATTTTGATAATGTCGGCGGAGAAATTCTCGATATTGTGCTCACCCGCATCAACCTGAAAGCGCGCATCGTGATTTGCGGCGCAATTTCGCAATACAACAACACGGCGCCCGTCAAAGGGCCATCAAACTATCTTTCGCTGCTGGTCAATCGTGCGCGTATGGAAGGCATCGTCGTGTTCGACTACGCGCCGCGCTACAAAGAGGGTGCTGCGCAGTTGGGCCAATGGATGGCTGAGGGCAAACTGAAATCGCGTGAACACGTCGTGGAGGGACTGGAGACGTTTCCGGAAACCTTGATGAAGTTGTTCAAGGGGGAAAATTTCGGGAAGCTGGTATTGAAAGTAGCGTGAAGCGCAATTCGTGCCGGCTTGATCAAACACTAGAACTGGCGCGCCTTTTCAGGCACTAACCCGGATTCAAGTACGAGTCCCGACACGCGGTGGGTGGCCAAATACTACCTCACTTGGGGTTCTGAAACCGAGGCACTTTCGCGGAGTGTTGTTGT
>JAYURJ010000304.1:0-6997 GCA_043756275.1 Betaproteobacteria bacterium
ACGGGCCATCAACGGCATTCGCAACTGGCCGCAGCCTGAAAGTGCGGAACTTTTTGGCGGCAAACGTGAACTTATCTTGAATATCCGTCACGAACGGTAAACCGTTTTTGAAATAGCCGTCACACTCGCTCACACACTCAATCCCGGGCACAATCCAAACCATGTTAAAACGACGCAATCAACTTTGGCAGATTCTCCTCACCGGTGCGCTGTGGTGCGCGGCCATCGCGCATGCCCAGCTCACCATTAATGTTGAAACCAGCTCCGGCCGTCAGGTGCCGATCGCGATTGCGCCTTTCGCGCTTGAGGCGAACGCACCGCAAAATATCACGCCACTGATCGCTGCTAACCTGGCGCGCTCGGGCATGTTTCGCATCGTCAATACCGCAGGCATCAGTAATCTGCCGACCGAACCATCGCAGGTGAATTTCGTTGATTGGTCGAGCCGCAGTACCGAAGCGCTTGTCATCGGTGGCATCAAGCCGTTGCCAGATGGGCGTTTCGAGGTAAGCTTTCGTTTGCTCGATGTGGCCAAACAAAATCAACTCGCGACCACCTCATACACAGTGAGCGCATCGCAATTGCGCGCCACCGCACACAAAATTTCTGACGAAATTTACGAAAAACTGATCGGTGAAAAAGGCGTTTTTTCCACGCAGATTGCGTATGTGCTCAAAACTGGCCCGCGCTTTGAGTTGCATGTTGCTGATGCCGACGGTTTTAATCCGCAGGCAGTGTTGAAATCGGTGGAAGCGATACGATCACCGAAGTGGTCGCCCGATGGCAAGAGGATCGCCTACGTTTCATTCGAGAAGCGTAAATCCAGCGTGATCGTGCAGAATTTATCGACCGGCCAGCGCGACACCGTGGCTAATTTCCCCGGCGACAACTACGCGCCCAATTGGTCGCCAGACGGCAGCAAACTGGTGGTCACACTTTCCAAAGATGCGGTCGCACAGATTTATGTGATGCCGGCCACGGGTGGCGTGCCGGTTCGTGTGGTCCAAAGTGCGAGCATGGATTTGAACGCCACATTTACGGGCGATGGCAAAGATATTATTTTTGTCTCCGACCGCTCCGGCGGCGCACAACTTTACAGCGTGCCAGCTACTGGCGGAACGCCGCGGCGCTTGACCTTCGACGGCGACAACAACACCAATCCCCGCATGAGTCCTGACGGAAAGCTGGTGGCCTATGTCAGTCGCGAAGCTGGTCGACTCAGGATAGCAACACTTGAACTCGCGACCGGGCAGCGCAACATCCTCACCGACGGCCCACTCGATGACAGCCCGAGTTTTTCGCCCAATGGCCGCACGATTTTGTATGAAGACAAATCCGGCGGTCGGGGCAAACTGGGTGCCGTTTCAGCCGATGGTCGCTTCAAACTGACGCTCTCCTCGCAGGCGGGCGACGTTCGTGAACCCGCGTGGGGGCCGTATGGTTCGTCGGGTGTGCGCTAACGCACAGATGATCCAGACTAAAAAAGCATAAACTGGTGGCGTTGAACCAAGTACCGCCACAGTATTCTTAATCACATGGAGAAAACATGACAAAAGCTCTGATCGGAATTAGCTTAATGGTATTGCTTGGCGCGTGCGCGAGCAAAGATCCAGTGAAAGATACCAACGTCGAAACGCGTACACCGGTGTCATCGACCGGCACCACCGGCACACCGACGACCGGCACCATCCAAACGACACCGATCTCGGGCACGCAGGGCAGGCTTGATCCGCTCAGAGATCCGAATAATATTCTGTCGAAACGTGTTGTTTATTTCGACTACAACACCGACGCCGTCAAGTCGGAATTCGCCTCGGTGATTCAGGCGCATGCCAGTTATCTCGCACAAAACCGCAACCGTAAAGTGCGCCTCGAAGGGCACGCCGATGAACGCGGTTCACGCGAATACAACATGGCGCTCGGCCAGCGCCGTGCCAGTGCGGTGCGTCAGGCAACCGCCGTATTGGGTGTCGGCAATGACCGCATGGAAACGATCAGTTTTGGTGAAGACAAACCTAAAGGTAACGGCAACGACGAAGCCTCATGGGCGCAGAACCGCCGTGTAGAAATTGTCTACGACGGCGAGTAATTTTAGCTGGATCGCCATTTGGCGCGGTGTTCAGGGCAGTATGTGCCTGTAAGCCTCGCCAGTGCTAGAGTTTGTTATTTTTAGCGCTGCATATCCTGGCGCAAACGGAGGCTCTTAAAAGTTTCCTTATCTACAAGAACCTGACAAACCATGCCCCGAACACCATTCCATTTCTTGCGCACCACGCTACTGCTTGCGTCAATCGCACTCAGTCTGAACGCGACCGCCGGTCTGTTCGACGATGACGAAGCGCGTCGCGATATTAAAAACTTGCGTGCGCAAATTGATCAGCAAAACCGCGACAACGACGCCCGTCTGCAGAGGCTCGAGGAATCAATCAGGAACCTCGGCATCATTCAGTTGTTGAATCAGATTGAGCAGTTGAATGCCGAGATCGCCAAGCTGCGCGGGCAGGTCGAGGTGATGTCAAATCTGGATGATCAACTCACCAAACGCCAGCGTGATTTTTATCTCGATATCGATACACGGTTGCGCAAGCTCGAAGGCTTGCCGCCCGAACCGGCGACTGGAGCATCGGTGTCCAGTCCGCCATCGACTGCCGCCGCACCTGCACCAGTACCTAATGCACCCGGCGCATTTGGATCAGCACCAGCCGCGACACCCGCACAACTTGCCGCCGCGCGTGCGAAAGAAGACACCGTCTACGATGTCGGCTCGAACGCGTTTAAGCGTGGCGATTACCTTTCCGCGACGCGAGCGTTTCAAACTTACATCAAAGATTATCCGGCGGGCCAACTGGTTTCAAACGCGCATTACTGGATGGGCATCAGCTACTTCAATCTCAGGGACTACGGCAGTGCGCGCGCGACGCAGGATAGGTTGCTCAAACAATTCCCCGATTCCGCCAAAGCGCCCGACGCGCTGCTGGCGATGGCAAGCATTTACGTTGAAATTGGCGACAGCGGCTCAGCGCGCAACGCACTCGAAGATGTCATCGCCAGGTATCCTGCATCAGATGCCGCCGCCAAGGCGCGAATGCGCCTCCCCTCGCTCAGACGTTAGCCCACTGAGTTAGCAGTGACCACCCTTACCAAGATTCCTGCTGCGAACATTCGCAACGCCGAAGGGAAGAAAGCCGTCCCCGTTCGCGTAAGTCCTGCTTCGCGCGCCAACACTTTGCGTATCAACGAAATATTTTTTTCACTGCAAGGCGAATCGAGTCGCGTCGGCTTGCCAACGGTGTTTGTGCGCCTGACCGGCTGCCCGTTGCGCTGCGGCTATTGCGATACCGCGTATGCATTTCACGATGGCAAAACGCGGCCCATTGATGATGTCGTTGCAGAAGTCGCGCAGTACCCGACGAAAGTGGTGTGCGTGACCGGTGGCGAGCCGCTGGCACAGAAAAATTGCCTCACATTACTCACGAAGTTGTGTGATCTCGGCTACTCAGTCTCGCTGGAAACAAGCGGCGCCATCGACATCGCCGACGTTGACCAACGCGTGTGCAGAATCGTCGATATTAAAACGCCAGGGTCGGGGGAAGTTGATAAGAATCGCTGGGAAAATCTGGCGTTCCTGACGCGTCAGGACGAAGTCAAATTTGTGCTGACTTCTGAAGCGGATTATCGATGGGCCTTGGCATTGCTGCAGGAAAAAAGCCTGACCACGCTTGCACCGGTGCTGTTTTCACCCGCCTTCAATGACGTGAGCTATGCACAGCTCGCCGCATGGATTCTGCGCGACGGATTGAATGTGCGCATGCAGGTGCAGTTGCACAAAATTATCTGGGGCGAAAAACGCGGAGTATGACGATGCTACTTAAACAACGCGCAGTAGTACTTCTCTCCGGCGGACTGGATTCGGCCACGGTGCTCGCGATGGCGCACGAGCGAGGTTATGAAACCTACGCGCTCTCGTTTGATTACGGCCAGCGCCATCGCTCAGAGTTGCAGGCAGCAGCCCGTGTGGCAAAGGCGCTGGGGGCGAAGGAGCATCGCGTGATCCAGCTTGATCTCACCGGCTGGGGCGGCTCTGCGTTGACCGATGCTGATATTGCGGTGCCAACCGCGCCGACGACTGGCATACCGATTACCTACGTGCCCGCGCGCAACACCATTTTTTTGTCGTTGGCGCTCGCGTGGGCTGAAACACTGGGTGCCCCAAATATTTTCGCCGGCATGAACGCGGTGGATTATTCCGGCTACCCCGATTGCCGACCCGACTACATCGCGGCCTACCAAACGATGGCGCGCCTTGCCACCAGAGCGGGCGTGGAGGGTGTGAAGGGAGGAGAGTTGGTCATTCACACGCCGATTATCTATATGAGCAAAGCCGATATCGTTCGTGAAGGCACGCGATTGGGCGTGGATTATGGTTTGACCGTTTCCTGCTATCAGGCCGACGCTGAAGGCCGCGCCTGTGGTGTGTGTGATTCGTGCAGACTGCGGAAAGACGGCTTTCTTGCAGCCGACACCACCGATCCGACCCACTACGCGTGATCTTGAGTCGGTGGCGCGCAATCAAATATTAGCCGCCTCTGTTTCAGTTGCAGGTGGGGCAACGGTAAAATGCGTGCTCCACTCCCGTCACGTAGCTCCACAAACCAAACCCCAATGACTAACGCCACAAACCTCGCAGCCACCGTCGCATGGTTGGGCTTTGCAATCGCGTTTATCCTCGGCGCGATCTCGGCGCGTACCCAGTTCTGCACGCTCGGTGCGGTGTCGGATATCGTCAACATGGGCGATTTCACGCGTATGCGCATGTGGGTGCTGGCGATGGCGATTGCAATCCTCGGTGCGCAAGGACTTTACGCCGCCGGTCTGATCGACCTTTCCAAAGCGTTCTACACGCGCTCCAGCATTACCTGGCTTTCTTACGTGGTTGGTGGATTGATGTTCGGCGTTGGCATGACTCTGGCCAGCGGTTGCGGCAGTCGTACCTTGGTGCGCATCGGTGGCGGCAATTTGAAATCGATTGTCGTGTTCGCGTTTCTGGCAATTGCCGCGTACATGACAATGAAAGGATTGTTCGGTGTCTGGCGCGTCAACACGCTTGATGCCGTCAATATTGATGTGTCGCAGCATGGCATCGCCACGCAAGAGCTGGGCGCATTGGTGGCACCGATATTTAACGCGAGTAAAAAAACAGCGCAGATCATATTGGCGTGCCTCATCGCCGGGCCGATGCTTGTATTCGTGCTGATGAGTCGCGATTTCCGATCGAGCCTCGATGCATGGCTTGGTGGACTCGGCTATGGCCTTGCCGTGGTCGTCGGCTGGTATATCACTGCGCACATTGGCTTCGGCGAAAACGCGGATACGCTGGAGATGATGTTTTTTGGCACCAATAGCAAAGCCGCAGAATCGCTGACCTTCGTTGCGCCCTACGGCTACAGCCTGGAACTGCTGATGCTGTGGAGCGATAAATCGCTCGTCGTCACATTTGGTATTGCCACCACACTCGGCATGATTCTGGGCGCACTCGCCTATTCGCTACTCACCAAACGATTTCGTTGGGAAGGCTTCGCCAGCATTGAAGACACCCGCAACCACATCATCGGTGCGGTGCTGATGGGTGCTGGCGGTGTGACCGCGATGGGCTGCACGATTGGTCAGGGCGTGAGCGGATTATCGACGCTGGCTGTGGGCGCATTTCTTGCGCTCGCCGCGATGATTGTCGGTTGCGGGGCCACGCTGAAGTATCAGTATTGGAAGTTGATGCAGGAATCGTAGGGATCAAGAGTTAAAATCCCTTTCGATTCGCGTATCGATCATACTCAAGCACTGGCGCGCTTCTCCGGCCATTATGCTGCCACGAGGCGCACCAAATGGCGATTTACGATATTCGTGTGGCTTATGCGTGGTTGCAGTCGTTCAGTATCAAACAGGTGCCCAACGCTTGCGACTAGGTCCTTTCGATGCGCCTTTCGATTTCTTCATGGCCCGCTCCAGCTCTTTGTAAAGCGCCTCGTACTCCTGCGTAAGTTTGTGGCTCGGTGCGAGGTGGATCAAAGGCAGCGCCTGCTCGTGCGATTCCTTCACTTTGACGGACGACGAGAGACAGGTGGAGAGAACAGGCAAGCCCTCATTGATCAGTTCGTTCACCAACTTTTGCGGCAGGTTGGCGCGTGGTTGGAACTGGTTGATGACAATGCCTTCCACCTCCAAGCCAGGGTTGTGATCGGCGCGGATCTCGGCGACGTTTTCAAGCAACGTGTACAGCGCACGGCGCGCGAAGTCGTCGCAATCAAACGGGATCAAGCAGGTATCGGCCGCGATCAGCGCCGAGAGCGTAAAAAAATTCAATGCCGGTGGCGTGTCGATGTAGATGGCATCAAATTCGTCTTTCACTTCATCCAGCGCTTCGCGTAATTTATAAATTTTGTGGCGCGATTCCAGTTTGACAGCGAGTTCCACCAGTGAGGGATGCGAGGCCAGCAGACTTAGATTCTCAAACTGCGTTTCGCGCGCGAATTCCCCGGTTTTTTTCATCACCAGCTTGAACTGTAAAGTTTGATCAAACAGATCTGCCAGCGTAGGTCCCGGCTCAGAAGCGCTCGCGCCGAGCAGGTATTGCGTCGAATTGCCCTGCGGATCGAGATCGATGACCAGCGTGCGATGACCTCTCGCGGCACTGATCGCGGCCAAATTACAGGTGATGGTGGATTTGCCGACACCACCCTTTTGATTGAAGATGACCCGTTTCATAACGCCTCCGTTGCGGAACTTAGCGCTTTGCATTTTGGCATATTGGGGACGTAGGGGCTTTGGCTTTCGGCTGCGTTGCGCATCTTTATCCGGGCCAGAAAATGAAAAGGGCCCAGGATTTCTCCTGAGCCCTTCTTTATACTGGTAGGCCGTGCGGGATTCGAACCTGCGACCAACGGATTAAAAGTCCGCTGCTCTACCAACTGAGCTAACGACCCAACATTGCTACGAAATCTAC
>JAYURJ010000305.1:0-2538 GCA_043756275.1 Betaproteobacteria bacterium
CGCAACCGCAAGCGCATGCTGTCCTTTATTGCGCCGAACACTACTTAACGGCATTAGCGGAATCGTTTCAGCAGTTTCGCCGGATTGATCGATTTCGACGCACGCCCTGGTTAGCGATCTTTGATCTGACGCGCGATTGCGAGTTGCTCGATCTCACGGGTGCACTGCCGACTCAGCTCGGCGCTTCCATGGCACTCAACAATGGCTCACGCCAGCGGGCGCGGTTGTGGGCACGCGCACTCTATGCGGCTTACCCAACGTGCGGCGGTTTCTACTACAGTTCATCGATGCACGGCAATCAACCTTGTGCTGTCTTCAACGATCGCGCGATGACACGCGGGCTCTTGCCACCACACCCGAGATTCAATCGCCCGCTTTCAGATCCCGCGCTGCTGCCGTTGTTAAATGCGAGCGCGGCCCATTTGCACTACAAGCTGCGATGATCGATTGAAAGCCGGGGCCTTATGAAGCATAAGTGGATGACAGGCATCAAAAGAGAGCAGAAGTAGCAAGGACAGATCAAAGCCAAGGACGTGCTCGCGCACCAACGTGCGCAACATCTCCTGGGGCAACCGCGCGCGGGCATTGCAATAGACGCCCGTATGCGTACTACAGGGCGGACCCTTGTGAACTCGATTCAAGTAGCCACAAAAAAGAGCGAAAAGTAACTGACGTGGAAATGAAAACGGTCAAAAACCGACCGCATCGATTTCACGGTGAATGGAACTACACGATCGAGCCTCACTCGTAATAGCGTATGCGAGACTCGATCGATTTGTTTTGTTACGGCCCCTTAGGGTCGAATTTCGTAGAGGGCGTTCAACGGGTTCTGGATCGCGAGCCGGCGCACGGATGAGAAGCCTGCAACGCTGCAAAACTCGCGGACACGCGACTCTGGCAGCCCCACCGTACCAAGCCCCTCGCCACCTTGCGCGAGCGAGGTGGTCATGCAGAAATGTAAGCTCGCGCCTAACTTGAATACCGCGAGCGGCCCGGTGTTATCGGCCGGATCGTCGGTGCAGTCAATGTCCATCAACACATAGATGCCGTCGTCCTTGCACGCCCGGCGCACCGCACGAAGGCCGGCACGCGGATCGGCCATGTCGTGGATGACATCAAAAGTTGCCACCAGATCGAACTGACCGTCGATCCCCTGCGCGAGATCGGCCACCTCGAAGAAGGTTCGCTCAGCAACGCCCGCGTCATGTGCGCTCTGGCGCGCTACGGCAATATTGCCCGGGAAGATGTCAAAGCCGTGAAACTTCGCGCGCGGGAAACGCTGCGCCAGCTCAATGGTAGCGCGGCCAGCGCCGCAGCCGAAATCGGCGAAACTGCCGCCGCTTTCCAGTTTCGCGATCACCTCCGGCATCTCGGGTAACCATTTACTTACCAAATTGTTCTTGTAACGCACGCAGGAATTGTGTTCGAGACCCTGCCAGAAATCTTCGCTGTAGCGGGTATAGTCGATGCCACCACCCTCACGGAACGACCGGATCAGGTCCTGATAGGGTTCAAGGAGCGCATTGAACATGCGAAATAGCCCGCCTTGATAGAGCGGCCCATCGACGTCCACGAGTGCTGGCCGGTGCGCATCCGGCATGGACACCTGGCGGGTCTTCTTGTCGAAGTCGAGATATCCCGCAAGCGAGATGCCATAAATCCACTCTCGCAAATAGCGCTCATTGAGCTTGGTGTGAGCGGCCAGTTCTGCACTCGTCAACGGCCCGTAAGCCGCGATCGTCTTGAACAAGTCGAGGCGGTCGCCAATGGCGCACAAGCGGATCGTCATCATGCCAGTGGCGTCGTCGATCACCTTGGCGACAAAGTCGCTGGCATGCTCGGTTGATGCTGACATCGCTATCCCCAAGGCGATTAGTTGCAGAGTTCGCCCTTTTAATCCTTGTAGGGTAGCTCGCCCAGAAAATCCTTCTTACCGACATCGACGCCGTTGTGACGCAGGATGGCGTAGGCCGTCGTGACGTGGAAGTAGAGATTTGGAGCGGCATGCTGGGTCAGAAACTCTTCGCCAGACAGCGACTTGCCTTTCCAGCGCGGCTGGGTAATTCGCCGTTCTTCGGCACTCACAAAGTCCGCCGCTGAGAAGGTCGCCAGATACGCGATCACGCTTTGAATCCGGGCCGTGATTTCGGCCAGAGTCTGCTCGGTATCGGGGTGACTCGGCGCGCTCTGTTCTTGGTTGGCAAGTCTCGCGGCACCGAGCTTGGCGGTGTCGCAGGCAACTTGCACCTGTTGGAGCAAATTAAACTGATCGGGGGCTAACCGCGCCTGCAAGAGCACGGCCATGTCGTACTTCTTCGCTTGCGCGTGTACCGCCGCCTTGTCGAGGATGGCCAACAGATTGCGCAGAATCTTGCTGAACTGGGTAACAACTATCGGGTAAATCATGTGAGTGCTCAATTCTGCTGATGGTGTGGGGTGGCAGACTATACCCTAACCTTGGCTGTCAAAACGCCCGCTATATTCGTTTGCAGTAGGCTTAAAGTTGAGGACAGGCTGCGTGGGTCTATATTGATAAAA
>JAYURJ010000306.1:0-6925 GCA_043756275.1 Betaproteobacteria bacterium
GTGATGGTGGTGCATGGCGAAGACGGGCTGGATGAAATTACGCTTTCCGGTCCGACGCTGGTGGCGGAACTCAAGCATGGCTTTGTCACGGAATTCAAAATTGAACCCAAGCAGTTCGGGCTCGATGTTGCGTCCATCGAAACCATTAAAGCAAAAGACAAAGAAGCATCGAAGGAAATGGTGCTTGCCGTGCTGGACAATCAATCAGGCCCGGCCAAGGATATTGTGATGCTCAATGCCGGCGCGGCGATATATGTCGCCGGCCTCGCAACTGATTTGTGGGGCGGTATCACGAAAGCACGCGAAATGATTGAATCCGGGAAGGCACGGGCAAAGCTGGACGAACTCGTGAAATTTACCTCGGCCACGGCTGCACCATGAGCAACACCAAACTCACGCCCGCGAACGCGCAACTGGAATAACTGCGCATGTCGGATATTCTGCAAAAAATTCTTGCGACCAAACGTCGAGAGGTCGCTGAAGCAAAGGCCCTGCGGCCATTGGCGGCGCTAGAAGCGCTCGCCCGGGCGTTGCCACCGGGCCGGGATTTTGTCGGTGCAATTCGTGGCAAGCGTGCCGCAGGCAAGCCAGCAGTGATTGCTGAAATAAAGAGGGCGAGCCCAAGTGCGGGCGTGTTTCGGTCTGGCCTTAAAGGTGCGGGGGCAACGTTCGATCCAGCCCGTTTTGCGCGGAGCTACGAAGCGCACGGTGCCGCTTGCCTTTCGGTATTGACTGATCGGCAATACTTTCAGGGATCAACAGAAGATTTGGTGGCCGCTCGCTCAGGCTGCGGCTTACCGGTGCTGCGCAAGGATTTTATTGTTGATCCCTATCAAATCGTCGAAGCGCGTGCCATGGGGGCCGACGCTGTACTATTTATCATGGGCGCGGTCCCGATCGAGCAGTTTCAGGCGTGGGAAGTGCTCGCCCAGTCCTACGGCTTGAGCGTTCTTGCTGAGTCGCATTTTGAAGCCGAGCTTCAGCAGGCATTGACGCTTAAAACCCCTTTAATTGGCGTTAATAATCGCGATCTCACGCAATTTACGACAAATATAGAAACCACCCTGACGTTGCAAAAATATCTGCCCGCCGATAGGATTTTGGTTACTGAGAGTGGCATCGCCGATAGAAGCACTGTAAAGAGAATCTTCGCGGCTGGGGTGGGGACTTACCTCGTCGGCGGTGCGTTGATGGAGTCGATTGATCCTGGTGCAGCCCTCGCGGCGTTGTTCGAAAACACACTTCTATGACTAGTCGAAGACGATTGAGGGTTACACAAATGAGATTTGAATGCGTGTTGCACAAATGCAACACGGTGCCTGCGGTGCGGCATATTTCACAGTGAGCACTTGAGCAAGTGCGCCAAATTTGGCAATATGGCGACAGCTTCTCAAAAGAGATTGGCAATACGATTGTGGGAGAAGTTGCTAGGTGAGTGTTAGCCAGTGATGCGTAACACGCAGTTAGCACGTTCGGCCCCATGAGGTTTGTGTGTTTCTAAAGAATTAAAAAGCCTCAACTTAACCCTAAGGAGATTTGTGATGAACAAGAAATTGATCGCCCTCGCTGTCGCTGGCGCAACATTCGCCCCGTCTGTCATGGCGCAAACGGCTAACCCCGTGACCGTTTATGGTCGTATTTGGGTCATGGTTAACAGTATCAAGGCGTCTGGCACAGGCATCACGAGCTTGGGCACCCGTACCACCGTCGTAGATGAGTCATCATTGATCGGCTTTCGTGGAACTGAGGATCTTGGCGGTGGCTTAAAGGCTTTCTTCCAGCTCGAATCTTCTGCGCCTCCAGATGCAGGTGGCGGCACCTTCGGTAGCCGTAACAGTGGTGTCGGTCTTCAAGGCAGCTTTGGTAGCATCGTCCTCGGCAGATGGGACAGCCCATTCAAGCTCTCCGCAATTTTTGTTGATCCGTTTGGCCAAAACACCATCGGCAACCAGTTGTCGATCATCAACACGGGTGACTTCAACCGTCGCGAAAACAACATGATTCAATACTGGACGCCAAATGTTAATGGCTTTTCGGCTCGCATGATGTACGGCGCGAACGAAGGCAAAACAGCGACGGCAAATCCAAACTCCACCAGCATCAGCCTTGACTACGCTGCTGGCCCGTTCAGAATCAACTATGCCAACGAACAGCATAAAGACACGCGCGGCAACGTAGTCACCGCTGGCGTGAAAGAGAAGGGCCAGAATCTTTCGGCTACTTTCGTTTTCGGCGCGTTTAAAGTTGGTGTATTGACCCAGAAGTTTGACTCGACCGGTCGCGTTGATCGCAAAGCCAGCATGGCTGCGCTCACCTATACAGCCGGCAAGAGCGAATTTATGGTCACCGCTGGCCAGAATAAAGATGGCGGCGTAACGGGGGTTGCCCTTCAGCCGAAAAGCAAAATGGCGGCAGTCGGATACAACTACAGCTTCTCCAAGAGAACAACATTCATGGCTCGTTATGCTTCGCTCGTGAACAACAGTGCGTCGAACAACGCGATGAATGCAGCGGGACTGCCAGCATTTACCGGCAACAACGATCCTAAGGGTTTTGGTGCAGGTCTGCGCCACACGTTCTAAACAGTTTGATTTGAACTGTAAAAACGGGTGCCTTTGGGTGCCCGTTTTTTTTCCGGGATAAAGATGAATTTACGGGACCGCTTGATTTGCGAAATAGATACCGGCATCAGAACGGTGTTTGCAAAAGCACGTGCCGGGCGGCCCCAGCCTTTACCTGACGCTGCATGCCGCGCGGCAATTGCGCCTGCACCAACCGAGGCCGCCATTAAAGAATCGATCCGGCTGATGCGCGTGAATCATTGCGGTGAGGTGTGTGCTCAGGCGCTATACCAGGGGCAGGCGTTGGTTGCCAAGGAGCATCAGACGCGAAAATTATTACTGTCGGCCGCCAAAGAAGAGCATGACCACCTTGCGTGGTGTGAAAACCGATTGTCTGAACTGGGTGGCCGAAAGAGTCAACTGAGTCCGCTCTTTTATGCCGGTGCATTCAGCATGGGGATTGTTTCCGGGTTATTGGGTGATAAATGGAGCATGGGATTTTTGGTCGAGACGGAGCGGCAGGTGGAAGCGCATCTGCATGATCATCTAGGCCGAATTTCGCAAGACGACGCGGGTAGCCGGGCCATTCTTGAGGCGATGCGGGAAGACGAGATTCGTCACGGACAAGCTGGTGCCCAACTCGGCGCAAACGCATTGCCAACTCCCGCCAGGGCAGCGATGTCCTTGTTTTCGACCGTGATGACACGGTCTGCCTACTGGATTTGACGAATTCCAATCACCTATTTATTTGCAGGAGATTGGCGGATTTCAAAGTCGTGGGTAATTTGCGCCGTTTTTGCCAACATCGCCGAGGCCGAGCAGTAGACTTCGGCGGACAGTTTGACTGCGCGTTCGACTTTGGCGGGATTCAAATCCGACCCGGTCACGATAAAATGAAAATGTATTGAGGTAAAGACTTTAGGGTCAGTGGGCGCTCGCTCAGCCTGTAGCTCAACCACGCAGTCTGTTATCGGTTCGCGACTCTTCTTGAGGATGTGGACGACATCGTAGGCGCTGCACGCACCAGTCCCAATCAAGACCGTTTCCATAGGCCTTGGACCAAGATTTCTGCCGCCTGCATCAGGCGAGCCATCCATGACCATTGCATGTCCGCTCTCGGTCTCACCCAAAAAAGCGACGTTTTCAATCCATTTAATGCGAGCTTTCAAGCTGCCTCCAGAAGAGTTGCCAAGTATATCGAACGCGGAGACACCCCGACACTTACGCAAGCGTTTCGAGACGCAATTGACAGCGAGTGCTTGAACTTATTATAATGTAGGGCTCTGCCAAGTACCTCCCGTTTGCTTGGCGATAAGGATTGTTGCCCTTGCTGTGTATGGAGAGGATGTCCACACAGTCAAGCCACCGACAAATCATTTACAAGCATCCGGTCCGTCGCCAAGTTTTAGTGACAAACGCGGCGGCAACATACAAGTGAGTACAGCAATGAAAACATTTTCTGCCAAGCCACATGAAGTAATTCATGACTGGCTACACGTCGATGCAACCGACAAAGTGTTGGGTCGCCTCGCCGCCGCTGTTGCGCTACGTTTGCGCGGCAAGCACAAGCCCGAATATACCCCGCACGTAGATACCGGCGATTTTATTATCGTCACCAACGTGGAAAAATTGCGCGTCACCGGTAACAAGGGCGAGCAAAAAACCTATTTTCGTCACACGGGTTATCCCGGCGGTATTTATGAAACCAATTTCAACAAACTCCAGCAAAAGCACCCTTCACGCGTGCTCGAAAAAGCCGTGAAAGGAATGCTGCCAAAAGGTCCGCTCGGCTATGCAATGATCAAGAAGCTGAAAGTGTATGCAGGCAGCGCGCATCCACACAGTGCCCAGCAACCCAAAGAACTCACGATCCAAGCCTAAGGAATAGCGAACATGGTCGGTAAATATCATTACGGAACGGGTCGTCGCAAGAGCGCGGTGGCACGTGTATTCATGAAGCCCGGCAAGGGTGATATCGTGGTCAACGACAAGCCGCTGGACGTGTATTTTTCCCGCGAAACCGGTCGTATGGTGGTACGTCAGCCGCTCGAATTAGTTGGTAGCATCGATAAATTCGACATCATGGTAACGGTACTTGGCGGTGGCGAATCCGGCCAAGCCGGTGCGGTGCGTCACGGCATTACCCGTGCGTTGATCGATTACGATGCAAACCTGAAGCCGCAACTTTCCAAAGCCGGCCTGGTTACGCGCGATGCCCGCGAAGTGGAACGCAAGAAGGTTGGTTTCCACAAAGCTCGTCGTCGTAAGCAATTCTCGAAACGCTAAGCAAAACGCGACTTTCGACTGGAAAAAGCCGCCTTCGCGGCTTTTTCCTTATTCGGCGGTGAAATTTCCAACGCGTTTGCGCAACTCAAAGGAATAAATTTCCAATGTTGAGCGACATGAAACTTCGCGGTGCTTGGCGAAAAATTCGTTCCAAAATCGGCATTCGATCCAATAAAGTCGCGATCAAAAGCCACATGCCATGGTATGTAAAATTTGGCAGCTATGGCCTGATGATGGGCGTGGCAGGTGCAGTCGCGTGGTATCTGGTGGACAATAGTTACAAGATCACGGGCTTTAATCGTGACGAAGCGACTCTCCAGATATCCAGGCTGACCCAAGACAATGAGCGGCTCAAGCGTGAATTTGAGTTGACGAAAACTCTTCTGAACGAGCGCGAGGGGCAACTCAAGATCGAGAAATCCGCGCAGGCGGAACTGGCAAAAAACCTTGGCCAGATTCAGGACGATAATTCGGGCCTTAAGGAAGATTTGGCTTTTCTGCGCAATATCATGTCCTCGGGAAATGTGCCCGAAGGCCTTTCCATTGCCAATCTGAAAATTGAAGCGGATGCTTTACCAAATGAATTCCGCTATCGTATGTTGCTCACGCAGGGCGGGCAGCGCAAGCAAGACTTCAAAGGTAAAGTGCAAGTGGTCGCACGCGTGCAGCAGGGTGCTCAACAAATAACATTGAGCTTTCCCTCGGACACCGAGGTGCGGGGTCAGGGCGGCGAAATCGATTTTCGCTATTATCAAAAAGTGGATGGTCGGTTTAAAATTCCACCGGGCGCGCAGCTGAAAAGTATTCAGGTTCGTGTCCTGGCGCTGCCTGGCTATGAGGTCCGCAGCCAGAAAAGCGTCAATCTATAAAGAGGGTTCTCATGTTCGGCAATAAAACCAACAAACCAAGTGCAATCGATAGCTTGATCGGTGCAGGCTCGACCATCATCGGAGACGTACTTTTTACCGGCGGGCTGCGAGTCGATGGCGTCGTCAAGGGCAACATCAAAGCGGTTGGCGATAAACCGGGAACGCTGGTGCTATCGGAGCTGGCAAAGGTGGAAGGCGAGATCGACGTCGGTCATGTAGTCATCAATGGCACGGTGGCTGGGCCGGTGCGAGCAAAGGAATATCTGGAACTCCTGCCCAAGGCTCGGGTCACCGGAGATGTCTGTTACAAAACGATCGAAATCCATGTCGGTGCGATTGTCATGGGTCGCTTGGTGCATGAGGGCGAATCAAGGTTATTGGCCGATAAGGTGATAGAGTTCAAGCCTGCTCTGGGCAATTGATTTCGCGCCGTGTGCCCTGATATAAGCTGTATTGCCAGGAGATGAAAAATGAATGATATGTCGATGATGCCTTCCCCCTTATTGTTTTCCGACAGTGCCGCTGACAAGGTCAAGGCACTGATCGTTGAAGAAGGTAACGATGATCTTAAGCTGCGCGTTTTTGTTACCGGTGGCGGTTGTTCCGGATTGCAATATGGCTTCACGTTTGACGAGATCACCAATGAGGACGACACCATTCTTGAGAAGAATGGCGTCCATTTGCTGATTGACCCGATGAGCTACCAATACCTGATCGGTGCGGAGATCGATTACACCGAAGGCTTGGAAGGCGCGCAGTTCGTGATCAAGAATCCAAATGCGTCCAGCACCTGCGGTTGTGGGTCATCGTTTGCGGTCTGAGCGTCGCATATTCGCCATAAATTGGCTGCAACTGAAGCCATTTTTGTTTATAATTCAATGCTTTCCGAATTTGCAATTACTTTCAAGAGGTCAACATGGCTGGTGAAAAAAAGCGCACACGTCGCAACACGCTGGAGCGCAAGTGTTTGAGTAAATACTTTAAGCGTCTTTTTATTGGCGCGAACAAATCCACATTCAAGATGCTCGAGACGATTAAGAAGGTTTAGTTCGTTTCGCGTTTTCAGATCAAAAAAACCGCCGGAATTATCCGGCGGTTTTTTTTCGCCTTCCAGAAACTGTTGCTTTCTATGATACGCCCACACGCCTCGATGTTGCACCGCAGCATCGAAAGTAATTGACACATCACCAATGCAGTAATACGCTCAAT
>JAYURJ010000307.1:0-2510 GCA_043756275.1 Betaproteobacteria bacterium
GGATAAGGCCGAGGCAGCGCTCGCCACTTCGCTGGAAGCAAGCGGCGTTCCCTATGACCGCCTGCCGGGAGAGGGGGCTTTTTACGGCCCGAAGATCGAATATCACCTCAAGGACAGCATCGGCCGATCCTGGCAATGCGGCACGATGCAGGTGGATTTCTCGATGCCGGGACGCTTGGGCGCGGAATATGTCGCCGAGGACAACACGCGGAAAATTCCGGTGATGTTGCACCGAGCGATGATCGGCTCGATGGAGCGCTTCATCGGCATTTTGATCGAGAACTGCGCCGGCATGTTTCCGATGTGGCTCTCACCGGAGCAAATTGTGGTGATGAACGTCTCGGAGCATCAAGCTGCCTACGTCACGGAAGTGAACGACGCGCTGAAATCCGCCGGATTGCGCACCAAAGCGGATTTGCGGAATGAGAAAATTTCCTATAAAATTCGGGAACATAGTATGCAAAAGTTACCCTATCAAGTCATTTTGGGTGACAAGGAACTGGCAGCAAAGACGATTGCGGTGCGCAATCGCAAAGGTGAAGATCTCGGGCAAATGCCCATCGCTTCTTTCATTGAACAGGTCAAGTCCGAAATTGCGGCAACATTTTCGTGAGAATTTTTGTCCCGCTCGTTTATGGCTATCAAGTTTGGCCGTGTGCGGTTTAGTTAATTTTATGGAGGCATCACAATAGCCCAGGAAAAAGAACTGCGAATTAACGGGGAAATCACTGTTCCCGAAATTCGTTTGATCGGAAAAGACAGTGAGCAACTCGGTGTAGTAACGCTGGCGGAGGCGCAGACTCTGGCAGAGCAGGCAGAATTAGATTTGGTGGAGATTTCGCCTACAGCGAAGCCGCCGGTTTGCCGAATTATGGATTTTGGCAAGCATAAATACCGAGAAAGCAAAAAAGCTCACGAGGCGAAGCTCAAGCAAAAGCAGATTCAGGTCAAAGAAGTTAAGTTCCGGCCTGGTACCGATGAGGGCGACTATCAGATCAAGCTTCGCAACCTGATAAAATTCTTGTCCGAAGGCGATAAAGCGAAAGTGTCACTGCGGTTCAAAGGCCGCGAAATGGCGCATCAAGAATTCGGCTTCAATCTCTTGAAGCGTGTGGAAGGTGATCTACTAGTGCATGGCGCCGTCGAGCAGTTTCCAAAAATGGAAGGCCGTCAGTTGGTGATGATAGTGGGGCCGAAGAAAAAGTAAGTTGTAGCGGTGCAGTTATAAACATGGCGTGTTCGGGTCGTAAAAGTATTCCGACGGAATCACCCGACGCGGATTCAAATCATAATCGGAGTTAGTAATGCCAAAGATGAAAACCAAGAGCGGCGCCGCCAAGCGTTTTAAAGTGCGCGGCTCCGGCAGCGTCAAGCGCTCGCAAGCGTTCAAACGTCATATCTTGACGAAAAAGACCACCAAAAATAAACGCCAACTGCGCGGTACGACAGGGGTGCACGAAACCAATATGAGTTCGATCCGAGCCATGATGCCCTACGCTTAAAGGAGAACAGCAATGCCAAGAGTTAAGCGTGGTGTAACAGCACATGCCCGTCACAAAAAAATTATTGACCAGGCCAAAGGCTATCGTGGTCGTCGCAAGAATGTTTACCGCATCGCTAAAGAAGCGGTTATGCGCGCGGGGCAATATGCCTACCGCGATCGCCGCAATCGCAAGCGCGATTTTCGTGGTCTATGGATTGCGCGGATTAATGCCGCCGCCCGTGAAGCCGGTATGAAGTACAGCACCTTTATGAATGGCTTGAAAAAAGCGGCTATCGAGATCGATCGCAAGGTTCTTTCTGATATTGCGGTATTTGATAAGGCCGCGTTCCTAAAATTAGTGGAACAAGCCAAGGCCAGTCTCGCAAGCTAAACTATTTTAAGGTTGATTGGGAGGCCGCGTGCCTCCTTTTTTTTCATTCATAACGATGGCACTTCTGAATAATCTCGATTCGATTGTCCGCGATGCGACAGCGAATCTTGCTCTAGTTGGCGACAGCGCCGAACTTGAGCAAGTAAAGGCGCGGTATCTGGGCAAGGCCGGTCAGCTTACGACCTTGTTGAAACAACTGGGAACGCTCGCGCCGGAAGAAAAGCGTGAAGCAGGCGCCAGGGTAAATCAGGCCAAGGCCGACGTCGAGGCTGCGCTGGAACGGCAACGCCAGGTTATCGATGCCACGGAGTTGGCCAAAAAACTCGGCGCGGAAGCGCTGGATGTAACCTTGCCGGGTCGCGGGCTAGGGCAAGGCAGTTTGCACCCTATCACACAAACCATTGAACGCATCCAGGCAATATTTGCCTCCGCCGGATTCGAAGTCGCCGATGGTCCGGAGATCGAGACGGACTTTTACAATTTCACCGCGCTGAATATTCCTGAAGATCATCCCGCCCGGGCGATGCATGACACGTTCTACATCGATGATAAGCATGTTTTGCGCACCCATACTTCGCCGGTACAGGTGCGCTACATGCAATCCCACCGACCACCGATTCGAATCATCGCGCCCGG